>CAIVBX010000228.1 GCA_903904275.1 uncultured Pseudomonadota bacterium | reverse complement strand
GTGGATAAAACAGGTAAAGTGGTTGCAACCGACACCATTTACCCGCATCAACCGCGTAATGATTGGAATGGTTCAATTTCAAAGTTAGCAAAACTCATAGCAGAACACGACGTTGAACTTGTCAGTATTGGTAATGGTACAGCGTCGCGTGAAACTGATTCATTAGTGGCTGATGTGTTGAAGCATCACTCGGAACTAAAATTTAACAAAATCGTAGTTTCAGAAGCAGGTGCATCTGTTTATTCTGCGTCAGAACTTGCCGCAAAAGAATTTCCCAATTTAGACGTTTCAATTCGTGGTGCAGTTTCCATTGCACGACGTTTGCAAGATCCGTTAGCAGAATTGGTAAAAATTGACCCTAAAGCGATTGGTGTTGGGCAATATCAACACGATGTCAATCAAAGCCAATTAGCCAAAATGCTAAATAATGTCGTCGAAGATTGCGTGAATAAAGTTGGCGTTGATGTGAATACTGCGTCAGTGTCATTGCTCAAACAAGTGTCTGGTTTATCAGCGAGTGTGAGTGAAAATATCGTCGCATTCCGAAATGAAAAAGGTGCATTTAAAAATCGCTCACAACTCAAAAAAGTGCCACGATTAGGCGATAAAGCCTACGAACAAGCCGCTGGTTTTTTACGCATTATGAATGGCGATAATCCACTTGATGCGTCAGCGGTTCATCCTGAAGCCTATCCTGTGGTTGAAAACATACTGAAACACACAGGCAAATCGATTCGAGATTTAATTGGGCAACCTGCATTCTTGCGCGGATTAAATGCCGCCAACTTCACCAATGAGAATTTTGGCGTACCAACTGTTACGGACATTTTACAAGAGTTAGAAAAACCTGGACGTGACCCGCGACCTGAATTTAAAAGTGTTGAATTTAAGGCAGGTATTGAAAAAATATCGGATTTAGAAGTGGGAATGCGTTTGCAAGGTGTTGTAACGAACGTAGCGAATTTCGGAGCGTTTGTAGATGTTGGCGTTCACCAAGATGGTTTGGTTCATATTTCACAACTGGCAGATAAATTCGTTAAAGACCCGCGTGAAATTGTCAAAACAGGTGATGTTGTGACAGTTACTGTAATGGAAGTTGATGCACCTAGAAAGCGGATTGCATTGACGATGAAAAGTTCATCAGGCGAATAATAGGTAATAGCGAAGCTCACGAGTGCTGTGGAGCGTTGTGGAAAATTTAATCGCATCACTTCCTTCTTTCTTAGTTACTCACCTAAATTCTGCCATAATCAAGCCTCATAAAAGCTTTCTCTACTTTTAAAGTTCATCCCTTAAAATGCACAAACAGCGACAAGGCATTCATGAATAAACTGATTCAGCTCCATAATGATATTGATGTACGAGTACAGGCTATTCGTGAAAATTATGTAGATTGGCAATGCAAAATGGGTTGTGATAGCTGCTGCCATAGGCTCGCTGAAATACCTCGATTGACTAGGGCTGAATGGAATTTTCTGTGTGATGGATTATCTGCATTACCAACAGAAATTCTAAGCCAAATTACACAAACGGTTGCTGAATTAGCAAAACAGTCAACACAATTTGTTATTTGTCCGATGCTGGATAAATCAAAGGGAGCTTGCATGGTGTATGCTCACCGTCCAGTCGCTTGCAGAACTTATGGTTACTATGATCAGCATGATAAAGGGCTTTACTGTAATGATATTCTTGAACGCGTAATTAGTGGTGTATTGAACGAGGTCGTGTGGGGTAATCAAAATACTATTGACCGTCAGCTCTCTAGTTTTGGTAATACCAGAGATTTAACGGAATGGTTTGCACATTGGAAAAAGGTAACACCATGAGAAACAATCAAACTATTCGTTTCAAACTGTCTTTAACATCAAAACAGTTCTTACAGGTCTATCAAGGCACTGCTAAAAACATTGCCACCCGTACTGATGATGGACAAGTAATTAAATTTCCAGCACAACATATCAAACCATTTCTTACCCATGATGGGATTTATGGCTATTTTGAAATAGAATTTTCACATGAACACAAATTTATTGGCATTAAACGCTTGGGATAAAGAAAATTCTGCACATTGACCATTACCATTTACGCGCTAAATGTGAAATCCTTGGAAAATTACGGGAATTCTACTGTAGTGGGATTAAAATTGGGAAATCGCCCAATCCATACAATATTGTAGGTAATCCGAAAAAATGATTGTTATACTTTTTCGATGAGTCGTTATTCATTTTTTTCCTTATTTTTTAAAAATTAAAGATGTGTTAATCCCACCAAAAGCAAAATTATTACTCATTACATACTGGCAATTTATTTTCCTAACCTTGCCGAAAATGTAATCCAGCATTGCACAGGCTGGATCGATACTTTCAAGATTTGCAGTCGCATGAAACCAGTTTTCATTCATCATTTCAATTGCAACCCAAGCCTCTAATGCACCACAAGCTCCAAGCGTGTGTCCTGTAAAACTTTTCAATGAACTAATTGGTGTTTTATTGCCGAAAACGGCTTTAGTTGCATGACTTTCTGCAATATCACCGTGATCTGTCGCGGTGCCATGAGCACTTATATAACCAATATCAGAAGCGTGTAAATTTGCATCTTGCAATGCTAGACGCATTGCCGTTTCCATCGTTTTACTATCGGGGCGGGTAACGTGCAAACCGTCCGAATTTGTGCCAAATCCTACGATTTCTGCATAAATTTTTGCTCCTCGTTCTAACGCGTGTTCCCGCTCTTCGAGAATTAACGTTCCTGCCCCTTCACCAATGACCAAACCATCACGATTTACATCAAATGGACGCGGACTTTTTTCAGGTGTTTCATTGCAAATACTGGTGGCAAAAAGTGTGTCAAAAACTGCTGCTTGAGAAGCCGATAATTCTTCTGCACCACCTGCAATCATCATTTTTTGTTGCCCAAACTTTATTGCTTCATAAGCATAACCAATGCCTTGACTACTTGAAGTACATGCGCTTGAAGTTGTATAAACCCTGCCGTTGATGCCAAAAAATAATCCGATATTCACGGGCGTAGTGTGGCTCATCATTCGGATGTAAGACGTGGCATTTAAACCGTCGGTAGTGTGGTTCAAAAGCATATTGCCAAAATCTGCAATCGCATCTGGACTGCCTGATGAACTGCCGTACGCAATCCCCATTTGTCCACTTTTCAAATAATCATCGTGCAACAATCCCGCATTATTTAATGCCAATTCTGTTACGAAAGTAGACATCAATGCTACTCGACCCATACTGCGAACTTGTTTGCGCGAATAATAGTCGGGTTTTGTGAAATTTGCAGGTGCACCTAAACGGGTGTTTAAACCATGATATTTATCCCAGTCGTGTATTTTTCGAATGCCTGTGGACTGATTTTTGAGGTTATTTGAAATGTCCTGCCAGTTGTTGCCAATCGGTGAAATCCCAGCCATTCCTGTCACTACAACCCGTTTCAACATAAACCACCATTCACAGAAATGACTTGGCGTGTGATGTATGCTGCGTCCTCTGACATTAAAAAAGCGACTAATGCGGCAACTTCTTTGGGGCTGCCAATTCGACGAGTAGGAATCATTTTTTTGATTTCTTCCAATGGCAATTCGTTAATCATGTCAGTTTCAATTAAACCAGGCGCGACGCAATTCACGGTAATGTTTCGTTTGGCTAATTCTAATGCGAGGGCTTTAGTTGCACCGATGATGCCAGCCTTTGCCGCGCTGTAATTGACTTGCCCACGATTTCCTATCAAACCCGAAACTGAAGATAACGTGACAATTCTACCTGCTTTGCGACGACGAACCATTGGCATAACGATTGGATGCAATACGTTATAAAAACCATCAAGGTTGCTGTGAATAACGCCATCCCATTCTTCACCTGTCAACGATGGAAAAGCGTTATCTGCAATCACTCCCGCGTTACAAACTACTCCATAATACGCACCATAACTTTCAATATCTTGTTCGATTTGTTTACGGCATTCCGTTCGGTTTGCAATATCAAATTGCAAAATTCGAGCGTTTTGACCAAGTTGTTCAATTTCGGAGACGACTTCTTCGGCGTATGTACGCTGGCTGCGGCAATGAATAACTAAATCAAAGTTTTGCTTCGCTAAATATAAGGCAATCGCTTTGCCGATGCCTCGACTTGAACCTGTAACTAAAATAGTTTTTTTCATGGTTTCTCCGTGTGTTCGTTTGATGTTGGCTGATAAACATTGAGATTGGCAGTTACTTCAACATTTGCGCCCAAAATTCGGCATTCAAAAGCCGCTAAATTTCCATCTTGCATAATTTTTTGTGCGGATATTGTCAGTTTTGTTCCAACATCAAACGTCGAAACGTTGCAATTATAACGGCGCGTTCCAAGTAAAAAACCAATGTTTGCTTGTCTTGCAACTGTTCCTGCATACGCTGCAATAGTTTGTGCCATGTATTCAATGCCAATCCAAGATGGGACAGTTTTCGCATCGCCGCAAATAAAACCATCACCTCGCACGATCAGTTCAGCGGTTAATGTGTGTGCATCGCAATTCAAAATGCGATCAATCAATATCATGTCGCCGCTGTGTGGAATTAACTTAGAAATTGAATTCATGCTAGCCCTAGAATAATTGAAAGATTATTGCCGCCAAACGCAAACGAATTACTTTGACATATTTTAATTTTTCGCCCTAAAAAATCGCCTTTTTTCACGAAATTCAGCGGGGGTAATGTGTCGTCAATAGCATCGTTGTTAATGTTCGGAATCAACATACCTTGATTATCGTTATTGTTTAATAATAGCCAACAAATTGCCAATTCCAATGCTGCCGCTGCACCTAATGTGTGTCCAGTCATTCCCTTGCTTGAACTCACTGCCAGTTTTGAACCAAATAACGTATGAACAGCTTTGCTTTCCATTGCATCATTCAAAACCGTTGCTGTGCCGTGTAGATTCAAATAATCGATTTCATCAGGTGTTTTTTTAGCATCATCCAACGCATTTTGCATCGCTTTGATAACGTAAGTAGCTTCTGGGTCGGGAGCTGAAAAATGATACGCATCACTTGTTGCACCAATACCTTTTAGTGCAATGGAGCTGGGTTCTATGCTTAAAACAAAAAGGCTTGCCGCTTCGCCAATGTTTATTCCATCGCGGTGTAAGCCAAATGGTTTGCAAAATCCTGTGCTAATCGATTCCAATGAATTAAATCCATTTACTGTTAAACCACATAAACTATCTGCTCCGCCAACAATAACGGCATCACATAAGCCGAGTTTGATTAAACGACGAGCCGAGGAAAAGGCTTTGCCGCTAGAAGAACAGGCGGTGGAAATGGTATAAGCCGAACCATTAATGCCTAGAAAATCCGCCACAAAATCTGCTCCAGCACCCATTTGTTGTTGTTTGTAATCGAAATTTTTTGGCAATTCGCTATTTTGATTTAAATACTTTAATGCCAATTCGGTATTGTAAATTCCTGAAGTGCTAGTGCCTAAAACTACACCGATTCGATTCGCTCCGAACTTTTTTATCATTCGCTGCATGGTCGGTTCAATTTGGTTTAATGCCGCTAACAGCAGACGATTATTGCGACAATCATAACGGCTGTAATTTTTCGGAATTTTGGGCAATTCGCCATCCACTTCTCCGACAAAACAGTTTTTGCCAAATTTGTCACTTTGAATCAAGCCCGAATAATCACCTTTGAGCAAACGACTTAGAACTTCGTTTTTATTGTTGCCAGCTGCACAAAGTACGCCGACATCATTTAGATATAATTTCATAAAAGTGCTTTTATTACTTCTGATAATTTATGTTACCTTAGATTAGCCTAAAATTTTGTAGAAGATTGTAAATGCTTGATTTCGTTGTGCATCAGTGGGATTTTTTTGAATTAAAATCATCAACTGAAAAAGTTATTGTTCCATCGGATATACCAAAAAACATTCAGCGTCGTTTAACATCATTGGCGAAATGTGTTTTTAATGTTGCTGTGAATCTTGTTGAAAACAATCAATCAGTTCCGATTGTTTTTAGTACCTCGCATGGTGAATCGAATAAATCGTTAGAAATGCTTAAAGAACTGGCGAATAACGGTGAAATTTCTCCTACCACATTTAGTTTGTCGGTTCACAACGCTATTTCAGGTTTGTTTTCGATGGCTTATGCAAATCATGGTGAAATGACCGTTATCGCTCCCGCTGAAGATGGTATTGTGCCTGCATTTATTGAAACACTAGGACTTTTACACGAAAAAAACAACGAGGTTTTACTTGTTTTTTACGATGAACCGCTCCCCGATTTTTATTTGTCATCAATAGATAATTCTAATTTAGGCGCGGTGGCTTTGGCTTTAAAAGTAACTTTAACAGGCG
>CAIVBX010000227.1 GCA_903904275.1 uncultured Pseudomonadota bacterium | reverse complement strand
TTTCATCATCTACAAATAGTGGCTCAAAACGTCCCCATATTAGACGGGGGCATTGGCACGGATACTGGAAAGGAAAACGTACTAATGATATACGACAGTTTAATTACAACTGGATACCACCAACTCTAATCAACGCAGAGCAAAACAAAGCCCCATAAAGGGGCTTTTTTTAGCCTATTAAATTTTGAATCTTTTATAATCGTTTCTATCGAGTGCCGTTAATGTGCAGAGCGTCATTGGAACTAGCATTTCGGAATAATTTGCATCTTTAGTTATAGGTGAGCTAATTGGGTAGCCAATTGATTCAATCACAAGCGGCGAATAATTGCGTAATTTGTACGACATGCCGATTAAACACGGAGCTTTCGACGGCAATAATGCTTCACTATATTTCATATCGCCATTAACGGCATGCAATCCATTCACCATTGCACCGTTTTTGGCTAACTCTATCGGTAATGCCCATTGCATGAGTTGGTCAACACAATCATCGACTTCGACTTTTGCATCTTTCCACGCTCTAAATAATGCCGTAACTTGAAATTTAACGGGCGGCATTGAGGAAAATGTTTGAATGCTATTTAATTTCGTAATGCCTGTTTTTCCTTCAAACTGACTTACAAAATCCTTTGTTTTTTGCATATTGTCATTGAATTTTTTTCCTGTCATATCGTTAATAACGTCAATTACAGGATTCAATTCGCCCGATTGAAGCATGGCGAATGTTGAAGGCTTCATACTATCTGGGTTTGAGCTTTCAAAAGGACTTTGCCAGTTTAGCGAAAGCTCAAAATTTGAATCGGTTAATGGTGCTTTGACGCAAATATCACCGACTTGATTACCATCTTTATCGCATTCGTAAAACCACGCCATTAAATGCGGATTCAATCCGTCCCAAGCCGATGATAAAATTGCCATTTGTTACATTCCCATTGCTTTGCGTTTACGCATCGACTTCATGCGCTTCATCATTGCCCCTGAACTGTGTGATTTCAGGTGCATTTTTTTGATAGCTAATTTTTGTTTGCCAGACAAATGAACTACTCCAGAAATACGTTTTTTGATAAAGGTTTTGACACCATTATGGATAGCCGCTATTTTTTTGAATGCACCACTAAAAATACCGTCAAAAACTGCGCCTTGTTCATCACTAAAAGCAAATTTGTTGACAGATTCATCACCATCATCGACCGTACCATTTAGCACATCCATAACGCGGTCTGCGGCATCAGCATCCCAATCATTCAATAATGCGCTAATATCGGCATCATCAATGCCGTTTTGCGCTAAATAATCAGCCGAAAAATTCAATAACGCATCCAAAAAATCAGATTCTTCATTACTCAATTCGCCGTCTTTGTTCATGTCAACAACACCAATGAACAACGTTTGTAATCTGTCTGCGCTGGTTTCGTCTGAATCTAAATCATCCGTTTCACACCACGCTTGAATCGCGTTTGCCGCTTTCAATTTCAAATCCTGCATGGTATACGCCTCAGCGGAATCTAACGTTGCGCTACTGCTGGCTTCTTTTTTCTTTTCTTTTTTTGTACCACAACTATCTAGCGTGGCACTTCTCAAAATTTGAGTTAAATCCATGTTTTTTACCTTTTGCGTTTTTAGTATTTTGGAAAAATTAAGTTTAATCGAAAAAAACGATAAATTTCATCGTGTTATGGTTTGCGTCGCGAATATCTGGCGAGTAGTCCCATCAAAACGAACCCAATAATTAACAATAACAGAATCATAAGGTGAAATCGGGTCGGGGATGACTTCAAAACTAAACGCGCTACCTTCCCCTACAACTAGCCAACCCGCTGCTTGAGCCGCTTCAAAATAGTCTTTCAAAAAATCGCGCATTCTTTGAAGTGCGACTGCCATAGGCAACTGAATAATGTCTTTACAGGATTTTGTAACTGTATCATCGACACTGGTTGACATATCAGCAACAGCTATCAATTTTCGTAAGCTGTTTTCAACGGGTGCTAATGTCAATGAATCTCTAAACACATAAAATCCACCCGTAGTGTAAGTTTCATAAACAACGGGATTCAATTTAAGTTTAGCCATTCGGCTTAATTCAAGCTGGCTAGGCGTGTAAGGCTGTGACATATTGGTTCTAATCACAGGGTAATCTTTACCCGCAATTGGGAAGTTTTTAGCTGCAAATCCGCGCGTGTTTTTGCGTGAATTTCGATAACAGCATTTTGCAATGTTGTATGTCGCAACGCCTAAGTTAAACTTGCCATTTACGCCAGTCGGGTCTTGCGACAATGTGAAATTAACAAAGGCATGGAACAAATGCCCATACTTTTCACTTGCCAGCAAATTTGCCGCAACGGTTTGAAAACTGATAATTGCCGCGTCTGCTGTTTTTGCGCCCATTGGGCGCTTAACGTCAAACTTCAATTGCGCGTTGATACGACCTGCTAAATCACCTAATGCCGTTAATAATGCAGGACTTTGGCTGCCACCAGACGATAAATAAGCATAATCGTAGAATGTATTTTCCAGTCTATAAATCGCATCATTAATTGCATTTGCACCTGTCAACGACAAATTATCGCTATCACAACTAAATGATTGTTGAATACCTGAACGCACCACTTTTGAATTACCCGTTGCCGTGTAACCATAAAATGCTGAATTCGGTTCGATTTGAGTAAATAACGGATTGGTAACTACAATCACCTCATCGGTTAATCTTTCGACGACGTGAGGCAAGTAATTTGAAATGCCAAAATCGTCAACAGAATCAGGATTTAGCGAACCGCTAAAGCTGTACAAAATTTCGTTTGTATTTTTAGGGTCATACAGCGTTACGATAATTTTGTCATTCGCCACACGCCCGTTATTGCTGAATTTTTCAGGTACATGAAACTCAACTGTGATTCCATCGTCAAAGCACTCAAGATGCTTAATCGCTAAAATCCAGTTTTCGTTATCTGTGACTTGATAATTCTCGAAAGCACTGTCTGTTAATGATACAAATTTATCGGCATCAAATGTTGACGTAGAAGACGCAATCATTGAACCCAGCGAGAAATTAGAACCACCGCCTAAAATTGTTGCCCCTGAAATAGCCCCCGTAGTTGGATTAACAGTCACAGTTAGTTGAGCTGGTGTTAAATTGGCTGGTACAACACCATTAACCGATTGTGTTACCCAAGCCGTTTTTGCACCAAAAAAACCCGCGCCACCGTTTGAAATCGATACACCTGTGACTGTTCCGTTATTGCTAACACCTGTCACCGCAAAAATTGCCGATGTCCCCGCCGTTGATGCTTTTGCAACAACCCATCCTAAAACTGGATTAGCAACTAAGCGCGAAACGATAACGGCATTTGCACCAACATTTAACGCTTCTGCAACATGAATATAGGCTTCTTCTAAACTATCGTCATAATCGGTCGGTGCGATTTTATAACCAGCACCGAGCTTACGTTTTAAATTGCGATTATTGACTAAAAAAGCCTTATCAATTCGACCACGGCGCGATTTCATGGCGATAGCAAATTGCTGGTCTGAACTATCTGGCATTGGGATTGTTGAGGAATCGACCAACGGATTAAGTTGAACCCCCGCCTCAGCACCCAGTTGACGTGTAAAAGCCTTCACTAGAAACCTCCGCCACTAACCACTTTTTCTTTGCGTTTTCCTGTTGTCGCTTCATTAGTGGCAGAATCGGCTACGGCTTCAATAGTTTCATCATTGCCAGTGTCGTCTTGATTAACAACTTCACCGTTTTCCGTAGTTTCATCGATAGTCGTATCAATATCAGAGGCTACGGATTCAATAATTGAAACTTCAAAACCATTTTCAACCCCCGCCGCGATTGCTACATGATGCAGCGTTGCACAACCGTTTAATAATGATTCTTTGTTTTTTACAAAAACCTGCGTTTCTTTGCTAAAACCTTCTAATTGCTTAGATAACGAGGGAACATAAACATCTCTTTGCAGATTATTCAAAATAACCACTTTTGCAGGAAATTTAGCCCCTGCAAAAGTTTCATTCAATTCATCATTAAGAGATTCACTAACTTGACCTAAAACTAATTTAGCCATTTTTTAGAATCCTTATTTTGTTTTTATTAAGTTAAATTCAACACGTTAATCAACGCACAACCTAATGAGCTAGGCGCGTGTGGATTGACTGCTGTGAAGTTACGCGCGTAGAAACCCGCGCCTGTTTTTAGGTCAACATTAGTTGCAAGTGGAATCACAGACGGCGATACCGCATCACCTAATACAAACGGGTTACGAGTGACGTCGGTAGCGCGACCGACACATAAAACACTTGAGCTTAAATGACCACCTACCGTTGTTTCAGGAATCAATTTAGGTGCGTAATACACATCGTACTTGCCAAATAAACGACCTAAGCGATAAATCGTTGGGCGTGCAGTTAAGCCCGAAGGAATAAAAATACCAGTATCAAGCGACTGCATCATTGCTGCCATTGTTTTTCCAACATATAAATGCGTAATACCATGATTCATGGTGTCATTTGCCATTTGTTGGTCAATTGCGCCTAGTGGGGTTGCAAAGTCTTGCATGACTTGAAAGCGCGTTTTTAATGCGCTTGAACCCGCAGTCCAACCAAAATCAAAATCAACAGTATTATTTTGAGCTAATCGCATTGCCATCGATAACACTTTGTAATGGCGTTCATTAGCAAATTGTTGCTGAATCGCAATCACGGATTCTGAATAAGGGTCTAAACCTAATTCATTAGCCATTTGAGTACGAGAATCAATGGTTTGTTGTGTATAAACGCGCCATGAGTTTGCGAATAATTTAAACGTGTTGACGTTGGTAATAATTTTCGGCGTTAATGCTGGATTGCGCTCAAAGTCGATAAACGCTTCAATTCCGATATTGGTTGATTGCGGAATAGCAGGGGTAGTTGTTAATGCGATTGCACCTGTATCGGTATTGATGCTACCTGCGATTGCATAAGTTACACCTGCGATTTTAGCCGAACCACTAATTGCCGATGCACCCGAACCCGTACCATCAACTTCACGCCCAACAACTTGACCATTTACATAAACAATTGAGCGACCGCGTAGTAAAACTGTAGTTGCACCAGCAGGGTCACAGGTTTCTGTTGTTGATTGAATTGCCGTGATTTTTCCTGTTACGTTACCAGATGTGTCAATAACGCATTTTTCATAGCGCGAACTTGAAATATAAGCATCACCGCTATTTACGCCGTCCAACAATGAACCTGCGCCATAAGCACCAAATGCAGAATCAGTTTGATGATTTAAAATAGCTAAACGCGCTTCATTTGAGCCAATATCGGCGGGTAAATAATGAGCGAAAGGAATCGCCTCTGACATCATCGACAAAATAGCAACAACTGCGCGATTGGGTTGTAATGACAAACCATCGCTGCTATTACTTGACGCACTATCTAACGTGGGCAATTGGAATTTGCTACGCGCTTCAAATGTTGTTCCGTAAGCTGCATGAATCGCTTGTTCAACAACGTCAGCTGGGATATTACTACCATGTTTTTGTTCGTAGATTGAAATGCCGTCTAAAATGGCTTTACTGACCAACCTACTGTCATTACCTGCTTCGTCTAAAACAACTTGTAATGTTTCGGGAGTTGATTTTGAACCTGAAAATACATCATTTGCAGAAACAGAATCTAATGTACCTTTTGATGCACTAGCATCGTTTAATTCGCTCATCAATTCAGCGACTTCAATGGTGGATTTGCGAGTGTATTGGAAGTTATTTTTTTGCATTATTTTTCTCAGTTAGTTAAAACGAGTAAATAATGCACGCTATTTTTAGCGGTTTTTGTCCGTTTTTCCTATTAGGAAAATTGAACTTAAATCACGTCCCTGTGAATCGCTTAGTTAAGCGGCGAATTGTTTGATTTCGTATTTATCGCGGGTATCAAGCAGCACTTTCACGTCATTTTCTAATTCTGTGAATAACAATTGCACTTCTGCTTCAAATTCCGCCAAAACGGCATTGAATTCTTCGTCATTACGCATCAATCGGCGTGCTGATTCAAGCTAAACTTTTCGGATAACGTCTTGTGTCATTCGCACAATGGTGAAAATAGTTTCAAATTCTTTCGCCATAATCGTTTTGTCGCACTCACGAAAATAAGCAGGTGATTTAACGCCAGTCACTTTGCGAAGTCTAAAACTGATTGCTGCTGACCAAACTTGTTCATAATGGAATCGGCGCGACAGCGATTTATTGATTTTAGTTAGTGCTTCACGGTCTTTGTAAGACATCGGTTCGCTGACAATTTCAGGTTCGACTTTTGATTTTAGTTCAAGTTCGCCACGCGCAATGTAATCGCCTTCAAGCACAATCGTTTTGAATAATTCACCAACGCTTTTAATCGCCAATGGAATCATCTCGACAGTCATTTCTTCCACGCTAGTGACACCGATTGAAAAATTAACCATTTGATGAGCTTCTTCAAAACTGATATTGCGACCTTTCGATTTTGCTGTGAGAACCAAACCACGCACCGCTTTAACCAGTGGCTCACGTTGTTCTTTTGTGGCGCAAGTGATTTTCAACGGTTCATTCACGAAATCGCGTTGAACGGGTTTTGCGGGTTGGTTAGCAAAATAGAAATTCTCTAACCGTTCTTGAACAGCCCAAGCGTTATCCGTGTCCAAAATCTTTGCATGACGAACAGTTCCGCGTTCTGTCCAAAGGTAAAGTGAGCGAGTGAATTTGTTGATTGCGAACTGACCCAATGATATTGGGTTAGCTTTGAACGCCTTTAAATCCGCACCTTTCAACAAAAAATAATGCACGCCTTCAATGAAACGATTGGCATTATTGGTGAAGTTCATTTGGATGTTATTCACTGCTGTGCCGTAAATCTGTGCAAGCAATTCGGTTGTAATTACAGGTTGATTTTTCCATACGATGGCGGGGAGTGTTTCTGGGGTTAAAGCTGTTGAATTAGTCATTTCTGACTCCTTATTATTTGTTCAAAATAATCACCACCGAAGTGGCGAAGTTAGAGGTTGAACACAGCAAATAAGGAAGCTGCTGTCGATATTCAATATATTCTCGACAACTCTAACTTCACGAGCGCAATTTTACCATAAACGGCAAACTGCAAAAACTGGTAGGCACAAAAAAAGCCTTGTCTATCGTGCGGCATTATGCCTGATTCGAGGTGTTCAAGCCTCACACTTTTCAGTGCAGGGACAGGATAACCGTACACACGACAGATTGTCAATTATCATTCAGGGCTAATAGCACCTGCTGAAATCAAAATCAATTCTATTGAATCAAAAACTTGCTCATCCGAAACATCAACATTTTGTTCTTTTTTGATAAGATTTTTAATTGCATCAACAACTTCATTTGAAGTTAGAAGCCTAGCTATATTATCAAGAGCTGTGACGTTCATTTGACTACAAAGAGCCTCTAATTCTTTTTCTTGATTTGCTACACCGTGCTTTGAAATTAAAGCCAAATTATTTATGTCTTTTTGTTCAAGCTGTTGCATAAAATCAATACTAAAAATAATGTCATAATCGACTACACCATCTGTTTTTACTTTAAAAAGTAAAAATTCTGATAAATTCGTTAATAGAACATAAGGGATTCCAGAATATGCAGCATACGATGTTGCTTGAAAAATTTGCTCATTTTTAAGTGGCAATCCTGCTTTTTTTGCTTCAACAACTATTTTTTCTGTTCCATCTACCGTTAGTACATAATCTGCCTTTCTTCCAGCGATTCTAACTTCATTTTTAATGTCGCCAAGTCTATACCCTAGAACGTCCGTAAATACTCTATCGAGAATAGAGCGAGTATTGCTTTCATTTAGATTTTGCTTGACCGCCTGTTTTATTTTAGGCACTATTTTGCACAATCTTTTTTTGATTTTTAATTCGTTTTCATTAAGAGCTTTTTTGTTGTAACGCCCTTTATTTTCAAGGTTGGGGGCGTTTTCTTCTTGTTCTGATTCGATTTCAACCCCGTATGATTTTGCTAATTCTGCAAGACCAGAATAAAAACCTTGTCCAATTGCTCTAAATTTCCAATTTGATTGATGTAGGTAAA
>CAIVBX010000226.1 GCA_903904275.1 uncultured Pseudomonadota bacterium | reverse complement strand
CGTAAATCATCAGATGCACCACCGCTTTTTGACTCAATCCGGGGCATGCGCACACCATGCTCAGCGCTACCTCGGTTTGCCCCGCCGCATAAACCGTGAAAATGGTTTTCATCCATTCAAAAATTTCGGCTGTCATACCGTGAACCATTTGTAATTCTTCTAATGAACGAAACGGTTTATTTCGTGGTGAATAATGTAATTTCGCCGCGTGATATTCTTTTTTTTCTGCACCAAATACACGAGTATCTTCATCCGCATCGCGCCAATCTAAAATGGCATTTTCTAAATTTAATTGTGCTTGTGAGTCAATTGGCGCGTGCATTAAAACTTGATGAAACAGTGTTGTTGGTACACTGTTAATGTCAATTTTTCCTGTTTCTGACAAAATTTGAATGCGGGTTGTAGTATTTTCTGTTTCGATTTCGTAAATGCTACCATCAATCCGCCAGCGTTTTGTTTCGTCTTCCTGCAAAAGCATCGCTTGTGCAAGCGTAAGTACGGAACGTGCTTGAGCATTTGCTTCGATATTTGCTTTGATTGTGATGACATCTGCGGATTCACGCCGCATTGTTAAAGAAAAACTTCCCGCCATCAAAATCAAAATACTCAAAATCCACAACACTAAAATCAATGCTACGCCACGTTGCTTCATTGTGTTTCCTCATTCGTATCATCTGCGGGAACACTGTCTAAATCGGCGTTGCTATAAGGTGCGTCAACATTTAGCCTCACAACAATTTCAGGTAAATAACGTCCATCATCGAGTTCTAAAAAAATTTTCACTAATTGCGGTTGCTGTTCTTTATTAAGCCATTCATTTTGCCAAGATAATTCGCCCGTTTCGTCATTCAAACCAAAATATGACAATTCAAAAATCGCTACATTTTCAACTAACGGAATATCATCTTCAAAAAAGGTTTCGTTTTCTGTAACGGGGAAAAAAGGCGTTAATTCAACATTG
Organism: uncultured Pseudomonadota bacterium; assembly: GCA_903904275.1. Classification (GTDB taxonomy): domain Bacteria; phylum Pseudomonadota; class Gammaproteobacteria; order Methylococcales; family Methylomonadaceae; genus UBA10906. Next base: position 1,281 of record CAIVBX010000226.1, on the reverse strand, counting down.
ATGAACTGTTTTTTATTTTTTTCTTTGAGTTTTAAATTAAACAATTGCAACCCTGCCCTTTCGGCACTTGCAGGAAAAGCGGCGACAAATTGCAATGATTTTTTTGTTCCTTGAAATGAAAAAATACGGTCTTTTTCAGGGTCAAAATCATTCCATTGTGGCACTGCATGAGCAAGATAATGATTAAAAAATTGTTCAACAACCGCAATTTCATTCACTTCAGCAATTTTTTTTTCACCTTGTTCCCAACTTTTCGCGCCGATGGTCAAACTACTAAACAACAACACGACCATCAGACTCAATAAAGTCATTCCAATTAGCACTTCGATTAGCGTAAAGCCTTTAAATTTAGTCACTTTCATCCGTTCAGTTTAGCAAAAAGTGGTGAGGAATTTCATAACAAATCACAACCATTTCTGAGATTAAGTTAAAATGCGGTTATTCATTATTTTCTGTCGTGTCACTGTGTTTGAGGTCATTTTTATGCGTAAAACAATTTTTACTTTATTAAGTAGTAGCTCGCTTTTATTAACGGCAACATTGAGTTATGCCGCTACTGATTTGCCACCATCTGCGAAAGTACCGATGGGGAAAGTCGAAGACGTTTGTTCCGATTTTATGGATCCAAATTGGCGAAAAGAACAAGTTATTGATGGCGTAAAAATTCAAGCCTCGAATCTTTGCACACCTGATAATCCGTTTGATATTGCGGCATTTGTTAAAGGCACAAATGGCGTTTCAATGGATACATTGATGCAAACGCAACTTGCAGCGGATGCCATCACAATGACAGATGACATGGATGGCGACGGCGACCCTGACAAAATTATTATCAAACTAGAAGTTGTTGAATTAAACGGACGTTCACCTGATGTAAAAAGTCCAATTACAACATTTGATATTGCGCCAGGTTTGCAACCAACATTTTGGGTTTATGCGCCGAAAACACGCGATATGTCTACGATAAATTTATATGAATCGATTGCGAATCCTTTATTGCGTGTTCCTTCGCCAACGATTCGCGTTGAACAAGATGATGTCGTTTGGATTGTGTTAGAAAATACCCATTATTTACCACATTCGATTCATTTACATGGCGTTGATCATCCATTCATGGATAGCATGGATCATGGAAATGATGGCGTGGGTCAAACCAGCAACATGGACACGATGCCAGGTGAAAGTAAAACCTATGTCATCAAACCGCGCCAACCAGGTACGATGTATTATCACTGCCATGTTCAGCCACACACGCATATTCCAATGGGTTTGCAAGGCATG
>CAIVBX010000225.1 GCA_903904275.1 uncultured Pseudomonadota bacterium | reverse complement strand
GCCGAAAAATCATGGAACGTATTGAAATTACAACCATTAAGTGAACAGGATGCAGATGAAATTGTCACGAAATTAAAAAACGCTGACATTCCTGCATTACCTTATTTTTGTTTTGGAAATTGGTATTTTGATGTTAATGGACGTTCTTTTGAGGCGTATTTTTCGACGCTTTCTTCGCGTGTTAAAAATACTGTTGCTCGTAAAACAAAAAAATTTTTTGCTTTACCGAATTCAACTTTAAAAATTATTTCTGAAAAACCAAATTTAGATTCTACGATTTCAGATTACAACCATGTTTATCAAGCCAGTTGGAAACAAGAAGAGTCGCATCCTGAGTTTATCTCGGGGTTATGTCATTTAGCGGCTTCGCAAAATGCGTTACGTTTAGGTATTGCTTATCTTGATGACGTACCGATTGCAGCGCAATTGTGGATTGTGGCGGATAAAACCGCTTACATTTACAAATTAGCTTACGATGAAAACTACAAAAATTTAGGCGCAGGTTCAATTTTAACGACGAAATTGATGCAGCATGTTATTGATGTTGATAAGGTTGAAAAAGTGGATTATTTAACAGGCGATGATGCGTATAAAAAAGACTGGATGTCGCATCGACAAACACGTTTAGGCGTTATCGCATTCAACACCAAAACATTTTTTGGATTTTTTGCCATGCTAAAACATTTCACTCTTTTTCAATTAAAACGGTTTATTAAAAAATGAAATTCCCTTCGTTAAATACACAAATTTTACTCGGTGCTGTGCTAGGCATTGCGATTGGCATTGGCTTAACGTCAATCGGAAAAGAATCAACAACCACTCAAACCAGTTTATACATTGCCAATTTGGTAGGAACGCTGTTTATTGATTTATTAAAAATGGTGTTAATTCCATTGGTTTTTGCGTCTATTTCCGTTGGTGTGGCAAATTTACAAGCACATAAACAAATTCATCGTGTTTGGATTAGCACGTTAGGATTTTTTGTTTTTTCAATGTCTGTGGCAATTGTGATAGGACTTTTAGGAAATCAACTTTTTCATGCAGGAAAAGGTTTGCAGTTAGACATGTTTCAAAATGCAATGTCGAATTTCAGCGCGAAACAACAAACCCCAGCGGATTTTTTTACTCACTTTTTGCACGGTTTGTTTATGAATCCGTTTGCTGCATTAGCACAAGGTGATGTGTTAGCGGTGTTAATTTTTGCATTATTTTTAGGCGTTGCTTTAGTCATTGGCGGTGAACGTTACAAAAACATTCTGACGTTATTACAAGAATTCCTCGAAATTGTTATGCAAATGGTACGTTGGATTATGACGCTCGCACCTTTTGGCATTATGGCGTTATTGATTAAATTGGTTGTAACGCAAGATTTAGCCTTACTCGGAACATTAGGGAAATTTGCAGCGGTTGTTGTGGGAACAACGCTTTTTCATGGTGTTGTTGTTTTGCCGCTGATTTTATTTTTAGTCACAGGCATGACTCCGTGGCATTTTTGGCGTGGCGCGAGAGAAGCCTTAGTCACCGCATTTGCAACCAGTTCAAGTTCTGCCACGCTGCCGATTACGCTACGTTGTGTAGAACATAATTTGCACGTTCGTAAAGAAATTGCTCAATTTGTTGTGCCATTAGGTGCAACGATTAACATGGATGGCACAGCTCTTTATGAAGCTTCTGCCGCGCTTTTTGTGGCAAATTTGGTCGGAATTGATTTGAATTTGACACAGCAACTGATTGTTTTTTTCACTGCCATGTTTGCAGCAATCGGTGCGCCAGGAATTCCTAGCGCAGGCATGGTGACAATGGTGATGGTGTTGCAATCTGTCGGTTTGCCTGCCGAAGCGATTGCCATTTTATTACCGATTGATCGCTTGCTTGATACGTTGCGAACTGCGGCAAATGTTGAGGGAGATATGATTGGGAGTTTGGTTGTGCAAAAATTTATACATGAAAAATCGTGAAATCACATATTGAAAGTATGTGAAATGACACACTTTTAATTATTTTGATAACATTTAAAATTTAACCTGTTGAAATATAGTGAATTATTTTCTGGCATACACTCTGCTGTAGATAAGACCTATCGTTAATTTTATGACATTCGAGGTTTTTCATTATGGCTTCAAAACATAACAACACTGCATTATTAGTGGGCGCAGGACTTGCTGTGACATCGATGATTATTTTTCCTGCCCTTGCAACACGACTGGGTTTAGGCGCAAGTTTAACAGGGGCATTACGCATTGCATTGATGAAAGCATCAAACAAAGTGGTTCATTCTTGAATTGTTACTGTAGATGAGTTTTGCTACTATGATACTGATTTTAAAATTTAGGAATTTTAAGCAATGAGTGAAGAAAAAAAAGCCTGTGATTTATGCAGCTTAACCGTTGAAATTTCTGGTTTTACTTTGAAATTAAAAAACGGCGAACAGAAGGTTTTTTGCTGTGAAGGTTGCAAAGGCATTTATCAAATGCTGAATGAAGATCAAATTTTAACCAAATAGTTTGAGGCGCAATATATGGGAAATTCGTCTATCAAAAAAGTGCACAATGCCGCGAAACAAAGCGGTGATTCGATGCCAAAAGAAATTTTTAAAGGCTCTATCGCCTCAGCCGTTGTTTATAGTGGGAGTAAAATTATGAGTGTTGCCGTAAAAAATCCAGTCGTGGTATTTGGATTAGGTTTAGTAAGTGGCTTTTTGATTCACAAATACCGCAAAGACATTATTGCAAGCACAACAAAAGTCGTTGATGCTGGAAAAGATTTTGTATTGCAACAAAAAGAAAATTTAGAAGATTTGGTTGCTGAAACCAAAGAAAACTAACTTTTTCATTTACAAATTATCAACGGGTTTTTCTTGCTCTCGCTAGAAAAACCCGTTTCGTTTTTTTACTTACTGGTTTCGTTGAACTTATGTCTATTCAAAAACAGTGTGTATTACGCCATCGTGAAGACGGTTATGTTCGCTTTCAATTGCCAATTGAATTGTGCCGAAAAGAAGTTGCCGAAAATGTCGCTGCAAAAATAAAAGCGATTTGTGGTGTTTATCGGGTGAATTTTTATGCACGCCAACAAAAAGTATCAATTCGTTTTCAGGAAACAGTGTGTGATTTCACACAGTTGGTAAAAGAATTATTTACGTTAATTTCAGAATTAGAAAAATCGGGGACGTTAATAATTCAAACAGAAAAAAAACCTACGTTGATTAGCAAACTGAGTGCAAAAGTCAGTGAAAAAGCAGATAAATTTGCGACAACACGCTGGTTAAAATCCAAAACGATTGAAGCAAAAGAAACACTTCAAGCTGCAAAAATCATCACAAAACTAACCCTAAAAAAGCCAAATGGTTTGCTCAAAGACCCTGAAAAAGCAATTCTCGATTTTTTAAATGACATTCTGGTTTTATTCTTAATTCGTTTGCATTGGGATCACATCACGAAATTATGGCTTATTTATCCGTTCAAATACCGTTATGAATGGCTTGCTACGTTTTATATGTTCTTTTTATTAATTCGTTCGCGTAAGCAAAAATAAAGGTACAACCGTGACTACAAATTTTCAAATTATTCATCAACTCGCGCGACGCATTCGGATTATGTCGCCGATTATCAAAAATGACCAAGAACGGGCGTATATTTTTGAAATTATTTTAAAAAAACGCCCTGAAATTAAGCGCGTCAAAACAGTTTATGAAATTGGCTCTGTCACCATCGAATTTGATCCCGCAGGTTTGCCAAAGAAAAATTTGCTAATTTTACTCGATGCTGTTTTAGGCAATATCGCCCATAAAAGTCCAGTGTTGCCGCAGCAGGAACACAAACATTTTGACGGTAAATTACAAGATATTGATTTAGCCGTTGAAGGCATGAGTTGTGCGTCATGCGCGTTGCTTATTGAAATGGTTTTAAAACGAGATGAGCGTGTCAAAACCGCGAGTGTGAATTTCAGCACGTCAACGCTTTCAGTTCAGGGACAAATTAGCAAAGATGACGTTGGGCAATTAGTCAGTCATATTGGTTATACAACCTATCCGATGGACACGCTTTCACAACGCAAAAAACTCATCGAAAAAGAACAAAATCGCGTTGCCACGGCTAAACACCGTTTTATGTGGTCAGCGGTATTAAGTACGCCTGTGATTATTGCAGGCATGGCAATGGTTACATCACGCAAACTGCATTGGATGCAACTCGCTTTAACTACGCCCGTGGTATTTTGGGCTGGCTTTCCCTTTTTTGCGAAAGCATGGCGGTTAGCTAGGCAACGCGCTGCAAACATGGACTCGCTCATCGCCTTAGGAGTAGGTTCAGCTTATGGTTACAGTTTGCCTGCATTCATAAATCGTCGTGGGCATTTGTACTTTGAAGCGGCGGCAGCAATTATTACTTTCGTTTTACTTGGACGGTATTTAGAAGAACGTGCGAAAGGCAAAGCAGGTGAAGCAATTCGTCAATTAGTTGATTTACAACCCCAAACCGCAACCCGTTTAAAAGGTTATTTGGAAGAAATTGTTGATGTCGATTTGCTCGAAATTGACGATTTAATTTTAGTTCGACCTGGTGAAAAAATTCCGACTGATGGCGTTGTGATTCACGGCGTTTCAACCGTTGATGAATCGATGGTCACAGGTGAAAGTTTGCCAGTTATTAAAAATGAAGGTTCAAAAGTCATCGGCGGTTGCGTGAATGGAAACGGCGCGTTGCGCGTTAAAGTCACCGCAATCGGCATGGATACTGTTTTAGCGGGCATTGTTCATATGGTTGACCAAGCGCAATCTACGAAATTACCCATTCAAAAACACGTTGACCGAATTTCAGCCGTATTTGTACCGTCAGTGATGGTGCTTTCAGGTTTGACGTTTGCAGGTTGGATGATGGCTGGTGCATCATTCGGATTTGCATTTGGCAATGCAATTACGGTTTTGTTGATTGCTTGCCCTTGCGCGTTAGGATTGGCAACTCCTGCGGCAATCATGGTCGGAGCAGGGCAGGCGGCACGCGAAGGCATTTATATTCGTAACGGTGAAAGTTTAGAAACCGCCGCCAAACTCAATGTTATCGTGTTCGACAAAACAGGCACGATTACCGAAGGCAAACCGAAAGTAACGGACTTGTTAAAACTTTCACGTTTAAGCGAAGTCAATATCATCAAATTAGCAGCGTCCGCTGAACACAATTCAGAGCATTTTTTAGGCAAAGCGATTGTTGCTTACGCGGTTGAAAAAGAAATTGACATGATACCTTGCACGCATTTTCAAAGTGAAACAGGACGCGGTATTGAAGCTGAAATCGATGGCAAAACCATTTTACTTGGTAACAAAGCGTGGTTGATTGAACAAAGTGTTTCGATTGACGGTTTGCAAAATGCGGCAGGTGATTTTGCGTCACAAGGTAAAACGCCTGTTTTCATGGCAATCAATGGCAAAGAAGCGGCTATTTTTGGCATTGCTGATAAAGCGAGACCTGATGCGGCAGCTGCGATTTTGCGTTTGAAAAATCAAGGTATTGAAACCTTAATTGTCACGGGCGATACCGAAAAAACCGCGCTGTATATTGCAGCAAAAGTGGGCATTGAAACCGTAATTGCCAATGCAACACCAGAGCAAAAATTAAGCGTGATTCGAGATTATCAAGCGCAAGGCAAAAAAGTCGGCATGATTGGTGATGGCATTAACGATGCGCCAGCATTGGCGGCGGCAGATGTGGGTTTTGCAATTGGTACAGGAACAGACGTAGCAATTGAATCGGCAGATATGACGCTGGTTCAAGGCGATATTTCAAAAGTTACCAACGGCATTGAACTCAGCAAAAAAACGATTACCGTCATCAAACAAAATTTATTCTGGGCATTTGGTTACAACACCATTGCGATTCCCGTTGCGATGGCAGGGCGATTGAATCCGATGATTGCCTCGGCGGCGATGGCATTAAGTTCCGTGTCGGTGATTGTGAATTCGCTACGATTAAATAAAAATTAAAAAAGGAGCTTTTATGGATCATTCAACAATGGATCACAGTATGCACGTCATGGCGGCTTCTGGCGGCTTTGATTATGGCTTGGCGTTTATGGCGGGATTACTTGGAAGTGGTCATTGTCTTGGCATGTGTGGCGCGTTGGTGTCGGGTTATTTTATGAATTCGACTGCAACACGCAGTTATTTACCGTATTTGTTTTATCAATTTGCCCGAATCAGCATTTACACAATGGTCGGTTTTGCGGCAGCGGCAATGGGAATGGTGCTAATTTCAAGCGGCATTTTCGGCAAAGTGCAAAGCATTT
>CAIVBX010000224.1 GCA_903904275.1 uncultured Pseudomonadota bacterium | reverse complement strand
TGTGAAGCAATTTGGCTCAAATAGAATGATATTATCTTGCTCAAATACCCTAATAGATAATCCATTAACCTGACTAAAATCCTGACCTTTTTCAATTGCAGAATCTATTGTCAAAACAAATGAAATTCTATTTACATTTTTTGGTAATTTTTTTAAATCTACGAAAAAACGCTTAATATCAATTCCATTTTCAGGCGTGCTATCAAAAATAACAGATTGGTTTTTATTTTCGTGCTGGTTATAAAAGATAAAATCATCATCACAATTTACCGAATCGTTTTCATTTAGTAAAAATGCACTTGCATCAATATCAATGTATTGACCGTTTTTTGAAATCCACTTCAATCCAATAAAAATCTTATCGCTTATTCCAACTTGATTTAACGCTAGATTGCCGCCTGGCTGTAAAACCTTCATAAATTCTCACTCCATTAGTCAAAAAAAACCGATAGAGTAGCTCAAAAATAAGAGATAAACACGCGCGACTTCTGTTTGTGAAAAACAGAATGCGGTCAGTTAAAAAAATCCTCCATCGCTTCAACAGCTTTATCCTTTGATGTGATTTTGTCGGATTTTTTGAAATCCTGCTCGCTTGCCATATATTCAACATTTTCTAAGAATGCAAAACAAACTGCGTCCCACAAATCTGGCGAACCTAATCCGTCCCATGCGCTCGTTCCTTTTGAAGGGACTTTAATTTTTGCACCATCTGTAAATTCTTTTGGAATTCGTGAGCTTTGACTAAGCATGACACGCTTATGGTCATTGCATAAAATTGATAGTCGTCCTTCCTTCACTGCTCTTGCCGCTTGGTGCATTGCTTGGGCGCGTAAATTCAAATACCTATCCTTATTTTTCTTTTTGAAACATGGCGCACCCCACCAAACACGATGCAATGTTTTATTTTTGTCTTCTAAATCCTGACAAACATTGACACCTAAACCACCAGCGTCAACAACATAAGTAATGTTATTGTAACTATCGCCTTGCTCAACTAAGTAATTTGAAAATACATTAGAACGAATGTTGTTTGTTAATAACGGAATACTAAAAATCTCAACACGTCGTGCATTATCACCTAAATCACCGCTTCCAATAACACGGGCAATCACACATGATGATTTATCGCGTAGTCCTTCACCGCTGGCAATATCGGCTAATAAAACCCACCCAAAATGCTCGTCATCTTTAATAATTCGACTACGCGAATACATTGAGTTGGCATCTTTCAAACTCATCATTGTTTTACTTGAATCTTGCGGGAATTCACCTAAAAGTCTTATAGCCCGTTCATCGTCGTCATATTCTTCCCACATTTGCCTCAAAAATTCATCACTTGCCCACGGTGAATCAAACGAACTAAACACAAACGCTAACCAATCGCCACCTTGATTTACCGATAATTCGTTATGTGTTCGCCAGAATTCTCCTGCGTTTCGAGTTCCTTGCGAAGTTAATAGCATTCGATTGTATTCTTCGGATAATGCACCGTATAAGGTCTTTAGGACTTCATCGGGTATCGTGCTTGCTTCATCTCCGATAATAAGCAACCATTTTGCATGACGACCAGCCATTTTATTCGCTGTTTTAGCATTTGCAGTCTTACTTTCTACAAACCAATTCTTTTCATGCCCTTTAATTCTCATTGTTCCGTCGGCTAACACATCAATATAATGATATAGCCAATCAAAATAACCGCCTTTCAAACTTTCAACTCGAGTTGATATTTCTTTCCATACAGTGCTTTTTAGTTGGTCGGCATCATTGGCTGTAAGTAAGGTAACGGAATTCAAGTAACAGGTTAAATGCCACAATACAATCGCAGAAATGCTAAATGTTTTTCCAGTTGAATGACCAGATGAAACCGAAACGCGAGAGCGCGGAACTTGTACAGCTTCTAATAGCGTCAACTGCTGGCTTGAAATCACATCAACCCCTAGCACTTCGATTGCAAATAATGGCAAGTTAGCCATATAACGCTCACAAAATTTTAGCCATCTCGGCTCTTGCTCAAGAGGTAACATTTATCCCGCAATCCTTTCAAATCTTCCCTCTAAAACCCTCTCCTTTTCTTTTGATTTTGCTAAAACTGATTCAGCTAATCCAGAAAAATGCTCCTCTAATCTTTTTGATGTAACAGCGTCCACAACGACTTCTTTTTCATTCCTATATCCGTGATGATTAGCCAATACAAATCGTGTGATTGCAGGATTGTATGCCCCAGATAGCCCCCCTTCTAACAATAAAGATTCTTGAATTTCAAGTGACTGTTTATAGGACATAGAAAAATCTGGATAAAGTAATTCACCGTTTTCGTCTTTACTAGATGCCCATTCATGAAGTGTGATAGCCGCAACACCTATAGAAGATGCGAACCTTGCCATTGTTGGGAATTTTTTAGGAAAAACTCTCCTTCTAGTTTCATCCGTTTCATGATTAAGCTCAATATACGCCTGAGCTTCTGCAAAAAAATCAACTATTAAGTCACAGTATTCAGGTTTATATTTTGTTGGGCGACCACGTTTTGGTATTTTATTGGTATTTTCATTGGTATTCGTTGGTAATTCTACCGCCCTAATTTCAATCAAAACCGCATCGTTTCTATTAGTAGAAGCATTGGTATTCTTTACCCATGATTATTTAACCATTCTCTTTTTCATATTTGAAGCATCAATACCGTGCTTTTTCGCGAACCACGCATAACCATCCTTATTGCTAGATTCCCATTCAGCGCGTAATTTAACCCAGTCTGTTTTTAGTTTATTTGTCATTGAAACACCTAACTCAACGAAAGCGCGTCATGTGAAATATCGCTATTTTCCCACCGTTCTCGCGCAACCTGCCATTCTTCTTTGGTCAATTTAGCCATTAGTCAAAAACCCCTAATTGTTTTCTTCTTAAATTCTTTTCAACATCAACATCGGCT
>CAIVBX010000223.1 GCA_903904275.1 uncultured Pseudomonadota bacterium | reverse complement strand
TTGCTCACATTCAAAAGTGGACGCACTAAAAAACCTTTTGAAAAAGGCATTTTTTCAGGCATTCCCGCTAAACCTTTCAGACCACTTCCCCGAAAAAGTTGTAACAAAACCGTTTCAAGTTGGTCTTCTTGATGTTGCGCCATCAACAAAATGTCATTTTCAAAAATGATATTTTTAAAAGCGTTATAACGTGCATTTCGCGCGGCTTCTTCTGGACTTTCGCCTGCATTTGGCAACGCATAAACCCGAATTTCTAAAAATTGAACACCCAAATTTGAGACTACTTTTTGACAATGAATTGCCCAGTCGTCGGCTTCTTTTTGCAAACCATGATGAATATAAACCGCTGTTAGTTTCGATTTAAATTCGGGCAATGTCGCGCAAACATTTAATAAAACGTGCGAATCAATCCCGCCGCTGTAACCAATAAAAATGCGATGTAATATCGAAAAATCCGCTAATGCGGCTGTGATTTTGTGTTGAATTGTAAGCTGTGAAATTTTCAATTTTACTCACCTTGAGATTTGCGAATGGCAAACCGATAATAGCGTTTTTCAACGCCTTAAAAAAAGGAAAATGTTATGCCAAACAAAGTCCGCGTGTGGATTTTTAGTTTATTTTTATTTAGTTTGTTTAATTCATTTGCTCAAGCGCAATTGCCTGATTTTGTTGAATTAGTAAAAAATAATGGCAATGCGGTTGTCAATATCAGTACCACGCAAAAAGCACCTGCTGGAATGGAAGGCGCAGAAATGGTGCCGCAATTTCCTGAAGGTGCAATGCCGCCCGAATTAGAAGAATTATTTCGGCGTTTTAATGAACAGCAACAAGGTGGTGGCGGAAATGTACCACATGAAGCACGTTCATTGGGTTCGGGCTTTGTAATTTCAGCCGATGGCTATGTTTTAACGAATCATCATGTTGTCAAAGATGCGTCTGAAATTGTGGTGAAATTAAATGACCGCCGCGAATTAGTCGCCAAGTTAATCGGTTCAGATGCCAGAACAGATGTCGCCTTATTAAAAATTGAAGCTCGTGATTTGCCTGTGGTTTCAATTGGTGCGCCTGATAAATTGCAAGTAGGTGAATGGGTTTTAGCGATTGGTTCGCCATTTGGTTTTGAACAATCGGTTACAGCGGGCATTGTCAGCGCGAAAGGTCGCAGTTTGCCAGGTGGAAATTATGTGCCATTTATTCAAACTGACGTAGCGATTAACCCAGGTAATTCAGGCGGTCCTTTATTTAATATAGAAGGAAAAGTCGTTGGCATTAACTCGCAAATTTACAGCCGCACAGGCGGTTCGATGGGGTTATCGTTTGCGATTCCAATGGATGTAGTGATGAATGTCGTTGAGCAAATTAAAGCGAAAGGCAAAGCCTCACACGGTTGGTTAGGGGTTCAAATTCAAGATGTGACGCGCGAATTAGCGGAATCATTTGGCATGAAAACACCGCACGGCGCGTTGGTTGCAAAAGTCATTCCTGCTGGCCCTGCCGAAGCAGCGGGGGTTCAAATTGGTGATATTATTACCGAATTTAACGGACAACTTATTGACCATTCTGCTGATTTACCGCCGATGGTTGGTGTCACGCCAATTAACAATGACGCGACATTAAAAATTATTCGTCAAGGCGAACCACGCACATTGCATTTTAATGTCGGTTTATTACCTGATGAAGATTCACAAATTGCTGCCGTGAAAAGTGCGAATAAATCGCCTGAAAATCAATTAGGTATTACGGTTGCCGAATTAACGAGTGAACAACGTCAATTAGCACAAATTCCACGCAATGGCGTTTTGGTTCAAGACGTGGGAAAAGGCTCGGCGCGTGAAGCTGGCATTCAACGCGGTGATGTAATTTTACAAATTCATAACAATATCGTGCGAAATTTAGGCGATTTTGACAAAATCGTTAAAAAATTGCCGACAGGTGTTTCGATTGCGGTGTTAATTCAACGTCAGGGAAATCCTGTGTTTTTAGCATTGAAGTTAAAATAAAGATTACTTTTTTGAGCAGGGATAACACTTTTTTATGAGGCGTTATCCCTTTTTAGATGATGGTAACTTTGAATGATTAGTTAACGGAATACATACTTTTTTCTAAATTCGTTATATCGTTTTCCATCTGTTTTATTGCCAAAACTAATTCATTTGAGAGTTGATTGTAATTTGATTTTTCATCATCTAATAACTCCATTGCTTCATGGTATTTATCCTCGTTGATAATTTTGGCTAACCAACTCGCCTCAGCGTGAAACTTAGCATGAGTGGAAAGACAATTTTTATACGATTCAAAATGTCCAATATCAGATAATATATCAGTTCTGTGTAGCCATTTTCCCAGCATACAGCAATCGTCGAGACGGATAGCGTCCACATCTAAATGCTCTTGTAGTTCAATCGATAATACGAGTTTCATTTTCCATCGTGCATGACTAGCAATTAAATCGTCATGCACGAAAATGTCTGTTGTATCACAAATACTTTTCATATATCTCTCCAAAGTTGAATTTTGATTATACATATCGTGATATTAAAAAAGTCGTCAAAAACCGCAAGTTTTACTTCAAAGAGGATGTCATGCTTCGCTACTACGCAGCAAAATGCGACCATTAGCGAAGTATTAAAACGTTTTCTTTTTTTAATTTTAAAATCTCTAGGGTTTATTCCCAGCTGCTTGCCGAGTAGAATCAATCGGATGCTCAACCCTATTTTTAACTTGGAAAATCAAAGTAATGCAAAAATTTTTAGTCTTATTTTTATCTGCCATAATTTCACCAGTTTGTTTTTCAGCGACAAAATTAAAACAAATTCCCTCTCCGCCTGTTTCAAACATTCAAACCATCGACATTGCATTTTTAAATCAAGAAATTACACCGCCAACTGAAACATTGTCGAAACTTGATGTTTTTGTCGCAAACAAAGGAGTTGAAGGTGCAGAATTAGCGATTAGCGACAACAACACAACGGGCGAATTTACCCATCAAAAATTTGTGTTGCATAAATTTAATGTCGCGCCAGACGGTAATCCATTGGAATTATTTAAACAAAATATGTCAGGCAAATTTCAGCACGTCATTACGAATTTGAATGCCGCAAATACATTGGCAATTTCAGATTTTATCGCAAACTCGGACATACTTTTGTTTGATGCAGGAACGTTTGACGACGCGCTTCGCAATGAACAATGTCGCGCCAATACGTTGCATTTGTTGCCAAATCGCGCGATGAAAGCCGACGCGCTCGCGCAATACATGATGAAAAAACGTTGGGCGAAATGGTTTTTAGTGGTGGGAAATACGCCCGAAGATGACTTATTTGCCAAAGCGTTAAAACGTTCAGCAAAACGTTTCGGCATGAAAATCGTCACAGAAAAAAAATGGGAACACACCTTTGATGCGCGTAAAAGCGCACAATCTGACGTGTCTGTTTTCACGCAAAGCGATGATTACGATGTTTTAGTGGTTGCTGATGAACAAGGTTTGTTCGGGGAATTTTTAGCTTATCGCACTTGGCTTTCTCGTCCGATTATTGGAACACAAGGTTTAATTGCAACGTCTTGGCATCCAACTCATGATTTATGGGGCGCGACGCAAATTCAACACCGTTTTCAAGATTTAGCAAAACGCAACATGGAAGAACAAGATTTTGCGGCATATTTGGCAGTTCGCGCGATTGGCGAAGCGGCAACGCGCACAAAATCCACAGATTTCAAGACACTTCGTGATTATGTAAAAAGTCCACAATTCGCATTGTCAGGTTATAAAGGCAATTCACTTTCGTTTCGCGCGTGGGATGGACAATTACGCCAAGCCGTTTTACTTGCCGCGCCACGTTCATTAGTTGCCGTCACGCCAATTGAAGGTTTTTTACATCCCAAAACGGAATTAGACACACTTGGATTTGATGAAAGTGAATCAAGTTGCCATTTCAACAAGTAGTTCAATTCGATAATCGCTATAATGCGTACGAGTTATTCATTTCAACATTCAAACAAAAATAAAAATATGAAAGAAACAAACATCAATTTTATTGGCAATCGAAAATATGCTCTGATTTTTTCAGCAGTGCTGTCTTTGTTATCGGTGGTATCACTCGCTACAAAAGGTTTGCACATGGGTATCGACTTCACTGGCGGCACTCTAATTGAAGTAGGTTATCAACAACCAGCAGATTTAAACGCGCTTCGTCAAAAAC
>CAIVBX010000222.1 GCA_903904275.1 uncultured Pseudomonadota bacterium | reverse complement strand
ACCCGATTGAACATACTTGGGCGCAACTAAAATCCATTCCTAACAAGATGAGATGCTCTATTGATGAACTTTTTTCTCGTCCCATTATTGGTAATCTTTTTATAGTGCGTTAGCTATATTAAAAGCTGGCGGTGCAAAGTGCTTAATGTGGCAAGCGTTGAATGGGGATGGATTGATTCCGTTCCCCCTGTGAAAATGCTTACAGAACCTGATGGGCGCATTTGTTGGTTAAAACATGACGAAGCCATTGCGCTCATTAAACAATTTCCTGAACATTTAGCAGAAATGGCACTTTTTACATTAGCAACGGGTTTGCGAGAACGTAACGTCACTGGTTTGAAATGGGAACAAGTCGATTTACAACGTCGTTGTGCATGGATTCATCCTGACCAAGCAAAGGCAAAAAAGCAATTTCAGTCCCACTCAATGATGATATTTTAGCTGTGCTTAGAAGGCAAAGGGTCAAACATGCTGAAAATATTTTCACTTATGAAGGAAATCCCATTCATACAGCTAATACGAAAGCATGGCGTAAAAAAGCATTGGTCAGCGCTGGAATTGAGGATTTTAGGTAGCATGATTACGTCACACATGGGCAAGCTGGCACGTTCAAAACGGCACACCGTTAAATGTTTTGAAAGAATTAGGCGGCTGGGCAAGCCTTGACATGGTTTTGCGTTACGCACATTTGAGTGCGTAAATATTTGAAAAGCTATGCAAATAATTCAGCTCAATTAAGGAATCATGACAAACTTCTGTCATACCAACAAAAAAGTCCCGAAAGCAAAAACCGCCACATGGCTTGAATTTATTGGTCGGAACGATAGGATTTGAACCTACTACCCCTTGTCCCCCAGACACATTAGTGTCATAAGAACATAATAAAATCAACATATTACGCAATCCCCCAGTGTCGTAATACAGCCTAAAACAACCATCTCCAACATAGTTCAATCATAGCCACGTCACTTTTTTGCCACTGTGCAATTTTAAACATTATTGAGTTTTATCAATTTTGGGGTGTACTATGCGCTAACGTACTTCACGAAAATTCATAAGAAACCATAGTTATGCAAATTACGATTAACGTACCCGATTATGTGCCTGCATATATTGTTCACGATTATGTCAGCACAATAGAAAAACAAATTGATTTAATTGCTGAGACGATTAAACCGCGTAATTTAATGAGTCAAACGATCAAAAAGAAACGGGTAAGTTTTGAAGAAATTTTAAGCCTTGCTCAAGAATGTACAAAATTACCAATTCTTGATTCACGTTCTGCTGATGAGATATTGGGCTACGATGAAAGCGAACTAGGTTTGTTTGGTGCTGAATATGGTCATTGATTCTTCTGTGTTGATTACCATTTTAGAAAATGAGCCAGAAGCTACTTTATTTCTGCGTACAATGTACGAATCTAGTGTACTTAAAATTGGCACGGTGACTTATACCGAAGTATCACTGGTAACCTACAGCCGATTTGGTCAACAGGGCATAGAAAAGCTCGATACATTGCTTGAAAGTTTAGAGGTTGAATTTTGTGATTTCGATAAATCACAAGCAAAATTAGCGCGTGAGGCTTGGCAAAAATACGGAAAAGGTAGACATCCAGCAAAACTTAATTTTGGTGATTGTTGCAGCTATGCCTTGGCTAAGTATGCAGATTTACCTTTGTTATTTAAAGGAAATGATTTTCCTGAAACGGACATTAAAATAGCTGTCGATTTGAAGATATAGTGTAGATCATTGTTTTATAGTCATTAAATCAAAAAACATGAGCCGAGTTTTTTCATCGCTATCTTTGGAACTCAAAAATTTAAATTCGTTTTTTTCATAAAAACTTACTGTTTCTGCAACATTCATAGCATCGACCACTATAAAACGACATCCTGTCTTATTGTCATTTGTGAACCAATATTTGATGTAGTTCAACAAAAAACTACCCAGACCTTTACCTTGCCAATCCTTGTGAACCGCCAATCGTCCTATTTTTACAGCTGGTAATGTCTTAAACCTCTTGGTGTTTGGAACATTTCGTGATGCACGATTGTAAGCAGTGCCGTCTACTTTTCGGGAAATTGAATCATTTGAAACGCTAAAAAACCCAGCAACTTTGCTATTTTCAATCCAAACATAAGTAACAGCCATAAGCTCATTATCAAAATGAGCCGAATCTTGAAAGAAAAATTCGTTTAAATCATCATTACCGCAATCGAAGGTTGTGTCTCGCTAGTCATTAACTCTTAATCGTATTAACACGGTAATTCTCGTAATCCGCCAAACTATTGAAGACTTGAACACTTCTGCCTGCTGCCATTATCCGCTCATAACTTTCAGGGCTAACGCGCTTGCTTTCATTTTCTTTAATCATTTTTTCAAATCTACGCGCATCTTTGCCTGTTAGAACAGGCGTATCTTTTATTGGAGTTGCCATGACGTTGTTCTCATTAAGATCGTATAAGTAATTTAATTGATTAAAATTCCATATTATCTAAATTAGAGGGAATTTCTTCAGTGTTTATAATCTCAGTAGCTATATCTTTCATTCTGTTAAGTATTGTCTCAACCGTCCGCAAAATATTATCGACGGCAAAAAATGATTGGGATTGGATAGATACTATTCCAAGTATAAAAATGCTTTCAGAGCCAAGTTGTCGCGTTAGGTGGTTAACTAAAGATGAAGCCCTCAATTTAATTGAACAAGCTCCAGATCATCTAAAAGTAATGATTCGATTTACTCTGGCGACAGGGTTGCGTGAAGGAAATGTGACGGGGCTGCTTTGGTCACAGGTTGATTTAGAACGGCGTTGTGCTTGGATTCATCCTGAACAAAAAGCAGGTAAAGCAATCGCAGTTCCGTTAAATGATGATGCACTTGCCGTTTTGCGTTCTCAAGTTGGAAGACACAAAGAGCGCGTTTTTACTTACAAAGGTGAGCCAATTCTAAAAGCTAACTCTACTGCGTGGGATAAAGCCTTAAAAAGGGCGGGGATTGAGGATTTTCGCTGGCATGACCTTCGTCACACATGGGCGAGTTGGCATATTCAATCAGGAACACCGATAAATGTTTTAAAGGAGTTAGGTGGATGGTCTGATTTGGATATGGTTTTGCGTTACGCACATTTATCAAGCGAGCATTTGGCGCAATATGCAAACGCTTCAAAAATTGAAACTTCCACGTTTACGCCACCCTTGCTAAAATTACTTTCTTCTAAGTAGTTGATTTAATTGGTCGGAACGATAGGATTTGAACCTACGACCCCTTGTCCCCCAGACAAGTGCGCTACCAAGCTGCGCTACGCCCCGAATTTGAACGTTGGAATTATACCATAAACTATGCGGTTATAAAAAGTGATCCATCAATGGATTTGTTAATGAGATTTGTACGATTTCAGTTGAAACGGCGAAATGTAGGAGCGAAAAACCTTTCAACCCCTACTACCGCAATTATTCTGCTGCTTTTTCTTTTGGTTCTTCAACCGCAGGTGTTTCAGCAGCTTTTTGTTTTTCTTCAGCCAATTTTTGCTGTGCAGCAGCTTTTTTGGCTAAAGCTGCTTTCTGATCAGCGGCTTGTCTTGCAGCGGTGCTGCCTGTGCCTGTTGCTTCAGCGTGTGTTAAAACAGGCGACAACAACATCGACATGATACAAACAGACAATGCCAATGTCATTTTTTTTGATTTGAAACGAAACATAATCACCTCTTGAGTTTTAGTTATAAATTGCACGTTAAGTTTAGCAGTGATGCTAATAAATGAAAGCATTAAAGCGTTGTCAAAGCGGCATTTTCAAATATAACCCCAATCCAACCGTGTTGCATAAATTGCCGAATGTTTTGATGGTCAATTGCGTCAGGATTTTTCAACACATCAACACGGTAATAATCACCAAATAACGACAGCGTTTGTGCTTCGGTTAATTCATTCAATTTGGCAAAGGCGAAAATTTTGCATGACCCTTCATTTTGTCCAGCGGCATTTTCCACATTGCCATTTTTAAAAGCAGTAGGTTGATAAGCGTAATTTTCAGAAATTACGGCTATCGTTTCTGTAAAACTTACGGCTTCATTTATTTTAACCGCATTTAAAAAAGCTTTTTTTGTCATTTTAATAAGTGCGAAATAGATTTGAAATCAGGATGATTTGCGTCGCGTAACCATTCAAATAAAACAGATTCATAATTTGTAATGATGGCGTTTTGTGCTTGCAAACGTTGTAAGGCATAAAATTTATGTTCGCCTTTTCGTGAACAAATGGAATCTTCAACAACGTGAACTTGATAACCAAGCACAATTAAATCTAATGCAGTTTGTAAAATGCAAACGTGGGCTTCTTGTCCGACCAAAATAATTTGTTTGCGTTTTGTTTGTTCCAACGCTGGCATAAAACCACTTGCGCCAACACATGAAAAAGCCGTTTTTTCAAAAATGGGCGCGTTATTTGGCAAATTGTCTTGAACGATTTTTTCAGTTTTGCCTAAACCTTGTGGATATTGTTCGGTGGCTAACACGGGAATCGCTAAGTTTTTAGCCGCTTCCAAAAGGCTAACAGTATTTTCGTGCATGGTTTGTGCGTCTTTTTCGTCCATCACAGCAGATAACTTGCCCTGCATATCGACAATAACCAACACAGAATCTACGTTTTTTAAAAGTGTAGGGGTTGTATTCATTGAAAATGTATCCAACTAATCGTTAAAAAAATCAGCATAACGTAAAATT
>CAIVBX010000221.1 GCA_903904275.1 uncultured Pseudomonadota bacterium | reverse complement strand
TCTGCGCGTAAAACCCGATAACGCGCATCATCCGTTGAAGAAAGCATCACTTGTGTATCCACAATATGACTTAACGTCATTGGACCTGCGAGCGAATGGTCTTTCGTAACATGTCCGACCATGAAAATCGACACGTCATGTTGCTTGGCATATTGTGTTAAATAACTTGCTGATTCACGCACTTGCGATACTGAACCTGCCGCAGAATCTGACGTTTGTGTGTGCATGACTTGAATAGAATCGATGACTAAAATTTGCGGTTGAATGTCATCTAACACATCACAAATGCGTTGCACCGATGTTTCAGCAAGCATCAAAATGTTTTCAGCAGGCAATTTTAAACGGTTCGCGCGTTCAGCGATTTGTTGTAACGATTCTTCACCTGAAACATATAAAACTGAAATATCACGCGCCGCAATGTTAGCAATGGCTTGAAGCAATAATGTACTTTTTCCCGCACCTGGTGCGCCGCCAATTAACACCACGCTTCCGCGTACAATGCCACCACCTAAAACGCGGTCAAATTCTGAAATGCCACTCGAAATACGTTCGGCTTCCGATAAATTAACGTCAGATAAACGTTTTACTTCTGAACGTGCGCCTGCATAACCACCAACGACAGCACGTTTTTCATTCGCGAGAGCTAAACGAATTTCTTTAATCGTGTTCCATTCCCCACAACTCGCGCATTGTCCATTCCAACGCGGATAATCTGCGCCAC
This sequence comes from uncultured Pseudomonadota bacterium, assembly GCA_903904275.1. Classification (GTDB taxonomy): domain Bacteria; phylum Pseudomonadota; class Gammaproteobacteria; order Methylococcales; family Methylomonadaceae; genus UBA10906. The sequence goes on along the minus strand of CAIVBX010000221.1, from coordinate 2,958 downwards.
ATTGGTCACAAACAAACGCCGTTTTCGCTTTTTTACTCATCGAATTTTTAAATGTTGCAATTGCAATTGAACCACAACCCACGACCCTGCAATTCCTAATCCAGCAGAAACCAAAATTAAGCCAATCGTTTCAAAAAAACCCATAAACAACAAATGAAAACTACTGTGATAAAGCATCGACAATTTTTCAATCGGCTGTTTCAAAATGAGCATCATAATTGTGACGATAAACCACGCACTAATGCCTGAAAAAAAACCAATCCAAAAACCACTGTACAAAAAAGGACGTTGCACAAAACTGTTTGTTGCGCCGACTAATTTTGCAATCACAATTTCATCTTTGCGATTATGCAATTCAAGGCGAATCGTATTTCCCGTAATAAATAAAACTGCCAAACTCAATAAAACGCCAAGCAATACAACAGACATTTGAGCGACATCAATCATCAGTTGTAATTTTTTCACCCATTCCATATCGAGTTGTGCAAAATCGACTTCGCCAGCTTGTTTGAAATTTTCAACTAGCGTTTCGATATTTTGTCCTTCTTCAAGCGAATTTTTCGGAATGACTTGCAACACAATGGGCAGCGGATTTTTTTCTAATGCCCGAATTGCTTCACCAAATCCGCTAAAATCTTCAAATTCTTTTAAGGCTTGTTCTTTTGTAATCACTTTTACTGTTTGAACACTTGGGTCTAATTTAATGCCGTTTGCTAATTTTGTCGCACTGGCTAACGACACGTCTTCACGCAAAAATAATGAAATTTGATTACTAGTTTCTAAATCTGCGGTTAATTGTTGAGCATTTTCGACCAACAAATAAAAACCACACGCTAATGAAATCGAAATCGATAACACAATAATTGTCAAAACTGCATTTAAACGCGACGCAACTAAACGCCCTAAACTTGAAAATAAAGCGTGAGCGTGTAAATCTCGATAAGCGCGTAATTTGTCCGAAAAATCACCGCCAATATGAGACGTTTGGCGGGTGTTTTTTTTGGTTTCAATAATACGATTTTGATTTTTATATTTCGGCGTGTATTTAGATTCGTGGCTCATAATTCTTATTTTGGATTTTGGGCGCGTTGACGTAACAAATGATCCATTAAAACAATTGCAACCATCGCTTCGGCAATCGGTGTTGCGCGAATTCCGACACACGGGTCATGTCGTCCTTCAGTAATGACTTCGACAGCATTACCTTCTAAATCAATACTTTTTCCCGCTAAACGCAAACTGGATGTCGGTTTTAACGCAATACTGGCTGTAATGGTTTGACCACTTGAAATCCCGCCTAAAATCCCACCTGCATGATTACTTAAAAAACCGTCTGGTGTGATTTCATCACGAAATTGCGTGCCTTTTGCTTCGACGCATTTGAAACCGTCGCCAATTTCAACACCTTTCACCGCGTTAATACTCATTAAAGCGTAAGCAAGCTCCGCATCTAAACGGTCAAAAATCGGTTCACCTAAACCTGCGGGAACATTTGTAGCAACGACTTCAATCCGTGCGCCGATGGATTCGCCTTCTTTACGAAGTGCATCCATATAGCTTTCCATTTCAGCAATTTTATTCATGTCGGGACAAAAAAATGGATTCGTTTCAACGACATCCCAATTAACTTGTTCAATTTTGATTGTGCCGAGTTGCGACAAATAACCGCGAATTTCAATGCCTGCAATTTCTTTTAGGTATTTTTTTGCAATCGCGCCAGCCGCCACACGCATTGCCGTTTCACGCGCTGAAGAACGTCCGCCACCGCGATAATCACGAAAACCGTATTTTTGTTGATAAGTAAAATCCGCATGACCCGGACGAAAGGCTTGTGAGATTTTGGAATAATCTTTCGAGCGTTGGTCGGTATTTTCAATTAACAAACCGATTGGTGTGCCTGTTGTTTTGCCTTCAAATACACCTGATAAAATTTTCACTTCGTCAGCTTCACGACGTTGCGTAGTGTGGCGCGATGTTCCCGGTTTGCGGCGGTCTAAATCGATTTGAATATCAGCTTCGCACAGTTCCATATTTGGCGGACAACCGTCAATAATGCAACCTAACGCCACGCCGTGACTTTCACCAAATGTTGTTACTGTAAATAATTTTCCTATTGTGTTTCCTGACATTTTTTTATTCCTGATTTTTGAGTTAAACCAAATGCGCCCACATATCGTATTCGTCAGCGTCTTCTAATTCGACTTGCACAAAATCACCGACTTTCAAATGTGTCGCACCATCAATGAAAACTTGCCCATCAATTTCAGGGGCATCGGCTTTACTGCGAGCAACTGCGCCTTCTTCAACGACTTCATCAATTAAAACCGTTTCAATTCGACCAATTCGACCTTGCAAACGGTCTGCGCTGATTTTGGCTTGATGTTCCATAAAACGCGCTAAACGTTCTTGTTTAACTTCTTCTGGAATTTGGTCTGGCAAATCATTTGCCACTGCACCTTTCACAGGTGAATAAGCAAACGCACCAACGCGGTCTAATTGCGCTTCACTTAAAAAATCTAACAATTCTTCAAATTCGCTTTCGGTTTCGCTTGGAAAACCAACGATAAATGTACTTCGCAAGGTAATATCAGGACACACTTCGCGCCACGCTTTGATTCGTGTCAAATTATTTTCAGTCGCGGCAGGACGTTTCATTGCTTTCAAAATGCGGGAATTGGCGTGCTGAAATGGAATATCCAAATACGGCAAAATTTTTCCTTCTGCCATCAATGGAATCACATCATCAACGTGTGGATATGGATAAACGTAGTGCATTCGCACCCAAATGCCCAAATCGCCAAGTGCATCGGCTAAATCATAAAAACGGGTTTGATAGGTTTTATTTTTCCAATCGCGTGGCGCGTATTTCAAATCTAAACCGTAAGCACTGGTATCTTGCGAAACAACAAGTAATTCTTTCACGCCAGCATTCGCTAAGTTTTCAGCTTCACGCAAAAC
>CAIVBX010000220.1 GCA_903904275.1 uncultured Pseudomonadota bacterium | reverse complement strand
GTGTGACTTCTGTCCAACTAATCGTGCGACTTCTTGCACTTGCGCCAATTACCAATGTGCAATCGGCAATCGCTTCGGCAAGTGTTTCGACAACTTGTGCTTTTGCCAAAATATCATCTGCGCCAGCGGCTCTTGCTGTAGCATCGGCATGAGGAAAAATTTTTGGCGAAACCAAACACAAATTGGTCATGGTCATATTTTTCATCGCACGCGCCACCGCGCCGATATTGCCAGAATGCGAGGTTTCAACGAGTACGATTTTGATGTGAGAAAGCACTGTAACTATCCAAAAAGACTAAAAATGCGCTAAGTTTAGCAAAAGATTTGTTAAACTTAGCCTTTAATCCGCTCATTTAAAAAGAAAAATTCTATGCAACAACCTATGCTTAATATCGCGGTTCGTGCTGCTCGCGCCGCTGGTGACATTCTGATTCGCTCTGCGGATAAAGCCGCTCATTTACAAGTTGAATACAAAGGCAAAAATGATTTTGCGACTGAAATTGACCGAATGGCAGAACGCGAAATTATTTCAATTATTAAAACGGCTTATCCTGAACACGGTTTTTTAGCAGAAGAAAGTGGCGAACACGCTGGCAATGAATATGTTTGGGTTATTGACCCGCTCGATGGAACAACAAATTTTGTTCACGGTTTTCCACAATATGCCGTTTCAATTGCATTGAAAGTCAAAGGACGTTTGGAAATCGGCGTAGTTTATGACCCATTGCGCGACGAATTATTTACCGCAAAACGTGGTGGTGGTGCGATGTTAAACAATCGTCGTTTGCGCGTGACGAATTTAACCAGTATGCGTGGCGCGTTAATCGGTACAGGTTTTCCGTTCAAAGTGCCGCAACATTTAGATGCTTATATGGAAATGTTTAAAGCCGTTACGATTGATTCTGCGGGGATTCGTCGTGCAGGTTCTGCGGCATTAGATTTGGCTTATTTAGCAGCTGGTCGTTTAGATGCGTTTTGGGAAATTGAACTCAAAGAATGGGACATGGCGGCAGGCATTTTACTTGTCAAAGAAGCTGGCGGCGTAGCTACTGATTTTTCGTTTAATGACGGTTATTTAGAATCGGGCAACGTGATTGCCGCAAGTCCAAGAATGCACCAACTTATGTATCAACTCATCGAACCACACGTCACAGACGCTTTGAAATAACGTTGATTTTGCGGCGTTATTTCAATAACGCCGCAGTGATTTTTGACTATTTTCCTTCAATCATCAAAATTTCTTCATTCGTCAAATTAAACAACCCATAAACCTTAACATTCAATTCTTTTTCAAGCGTGCGAATCTGCAAATCTAATGCGGCGCGTTGTTCTTTTTCAGCGTTGAAAAAATCACGCAATGACGAGCGTTTTTTGTTGTCGATTTCAATTTTATTGGATTTGAGCAGCTCATCCGAAAAATCTTTAAATTCCAATTCCCACCATTTTTCCAGTTTTTGGGTGAATTTTTTAATGTTCAAATCCTCTGCAAACGTTAAGCGCGTGTCTTTTTCTAACTTGTAACGCGCTTCGGTTAAGGTTTGACAGCGTTTTGCTAAATCACCGATTTTCGTTTTTTGTTCAGGCGTGGCGGGTGGAATTGGTAACGTTTCAATATATTGAGCGCGTAATTCACGCGAGCCACCAATTACAATCGGCGTAATTCCTTTTATCAAATACCAAATTGCGTTTGAATTAAACAATCCCAATTCAAAAAATCCGCCTTTGAAATAGAAAATTTTGTTATTCACGAAATAGCCGAAATTATCAAAATATGCCGAATGCCTTGAAAACTCAGGGTAAATAATTTTCTTCCCCTCAAAATCATCACGATATGCAACTTGCGGCTGTTGCAGTTCAAACCAATTTTGTTGAGTTGCCCGTTTTTCTAATTTTTCTTTAAACGGCAACAAATGGGCTTTAAT
>CAIVBX010000219.1 GCA_903904275.1 uncultured Pseudomonadota bacterium | reverse complement strand
TGGGCGTTGAAATGGCATTAGTTAGAAATTCATTAAAGTCGCTATCTCCAAATCTTGTAAACGGCGGGGCATCTTTACCTGACATTTATCTTTTCACTTGGAATGGTGCTGAAGTAATTGTTCGATTTTCCGAATATGAATCTCAATTATCTTTAATTTCATCATCTATTATTTTTGTTGCTACGGTTATTGCGTTTCGCGTTTTGTTGGGTGGTTTTTAAATGTCTACTTTTCTTGATTTAGTTAATTCTTTTGTTGATTTCCAACAACAAGTTGATGATTTTCGATCAACTGGTATTTATCAATTTTTTACTAAATGGTTTGCCGAATTTATTAAATGGTGGATGGTTGGTTGGTACAAGGCAAAACTTCAAGCTATGATTTTTTCTTGGGATATAGCTCAAGAGATTTTATCTACTTTAAATATTTCTGATCAAATTAACTCGGCTTTTTCACTTTTAGATTCTCGTGTTATTCAAGTTATTTCTTTTTTTAGAATTCCTGAGGCAATAAATATTGTTTTATCTGCTTATACAACTCGTTTTGTTTTGAATTTTTTAGGTCTTTAAATGGCGACAAGTATTCATCATGGCGCACCGGGTTCTTTCAAATCTTTTACGTTGATTCAGCGGTTTGCTATTCCAGCGTTGCAAGCGGGCAGGGTGGTTGTTTCTAATGTTCGTGGTTTTGATTCGCTTGACCGCGTTATTGCTCAATTTCCTGACGTAGTTTTTCCCGAATCCGCGCAACTTATTTATCTTGAAACGACAACACGGGATAGTAAGTTGGTTATGGCAGGTTGGTTTCATTGGGTGCCAATCGGCGCAATGATTATCATCGACGAAGGGCAAGAAATTTATCCGGATAGACGGGACTTTAAACTTGAATCACTCGACACTTTTGTTTGCCCAGATGGTTTTGAAGTTGAACAGACTAATGAACCGCGCCCTGTTGACGTTTTCACGGCTTACGATAAACAAAGGCACTATCAATGGGATATTTTCATTTCTACGACAAATATCGCAAAAATTAAATCAGAAATTAGGCAGGTTACAGAATGGGCGTATTTTCACCGTTCTTTAGCAGGTCTTAATATTCCTTGGCTTAAAAATTCGTGGAAGGAACATCAACATGACCCAGAGCAAAATGGTAAAAGTGAATCGCATCGTACCAGTTCTCGACAATTCAAAGCCGACTCCAGAGTTTTTGAATGCTATAAGAGTACAGCGACGGGAGGCGTTACAGAATCGCAAGCTGGCACTTCAATACTTAAAAACCCTGCTCTTTTTTTTCCAATGTTTCTTATTGTTGCCTGTTTCGGTTTTCTTTTTTGGCGTTTTTTTCTTAAGGAAGACGATAAGCCCGTTATTCCCGCTGTTTCACCTGTTGTTGCTCCCGTTTCGGTTTCTACTGAATTTGCTAAAAAAGATTCTGTTAAAAGTGATGGTAAACCTGTTGGTTTTGTATCTGCTGTCAAAATGCCTGCGGCTCTTCCTTTTGGCTATGACTTAATTTCTATTGCTTACAACGACGTTCATGATTTGACAAAAATTAAGTTCAATTATCTTTTAAATGGTGTGATTAAAACGATTGGACTTGATTATTTTGTTAATTCTGGGTTTAGGTTTGTTTATCGGTCTATTTGCGCCGTTGATTTGATAGCAAAGGATGGGGAAAAATTATTGCTTAATTGTGAAACGCCAGTGATTGCTTCGTGTTCTGTTTCTATTAAATCGGATTCACTGGTCGCTTATCGCGGCTGTTTGACAGTTAATCAAATTGTTGAGGCATCAAAACTACTTTCAACGGGTGTTGACTTGGCTTCTGCTTCTAAGTCTGTTTTTTGATTTTTCAATGCGTCTGATTTTTCAGACGCATTTCTATTTTTGAAAACTAAAAATCATCTTCGATTGGGTCAAAAGTATCTTGCCATGCTTTTTCTGTAGCTCCTGTTGTTTCTGCGTCTTTGAAAAGTTTATGATATTTTATCGCTGCTTTTTTTTCTTCATCTGTCATTTTTTCGGTTTCTTTATCTTCGACAAAACAACGTGGTGGTTTTGGTAGTC
>CAIVBX010000218.1 GCA_903904275.1 uncultured Pseudomonadota bacterium | reverse complement strand
TTTTCGATTTTTTGCTGGTATGTAGTTTCTTTTTCGGCAAATTCAGATAGTAATTGTTCTATATAATTTTCATAATACTTTTCGTATACAGCTTCTAGTTCTCTTTCATTTATGAAGTTCTGAATGTACGGTAATATCTTTTTGCGTTCAGCAATCGCAGTTCGCAATAAATCAACATCGGTTTTACCGTCGAATAATTCAATCAAACTTTTAAATGATTGCACTTCGCAGTCGTGAATTTCAGCAAGTAATTTTTCAACCACATTGGCTTGTTCTTCTAATTTCCGAACGCGCATCCATTTAGCTAATTTTCCCGAATGAAAATACTCAAACAATTCTATTGTATGGAGTTTCTCGTTATAAAAATACGTTAGTTCTCACGTTCGACGTGAGAACGAAACATTAAACAAAATTACGAAAACAAACTGAATGTCACAGTATTAAATGTATTTCGCGCAGCAGATTTTACGCCTTCATACGTCGATTTCACTATCGAAACAGCGGTTTTTGCAATGGATTTTCCACCTTGATAAACGGCTTCACCGACAGTACTTCCTGCAATTCCACCAACCACTGCACCAACAAAAGCTCCAACACCACCAAATGCTAAACCATACGCCGCGCCTTGCATTGCGCAGTAAAGTCCACCAATTGCGCTGGCATTTGTGTTGCCCATTGCCTCAAGTGTTTCGGTTGCTGTCATTTCACCTTTTGCAAATTTGTACAAACATTTTGCATTTTCAATAGCTACATAAGCGATATTGGCAATTTCACCCGCAGACGTATTTTTAAGCACTTTTATCCAACCACTTTTTGCTGCCACAACCAACGCGCCAGAAACGGCGACTTGTGCGCCAACGTTTACCGCACTTTTGATTGATGATTCAAAAAACTCTTTTAAATCTTCATTTGCTGATTGATTTTCTTTGCCTGTAATTGAATTCCAAACTCGTCGTCCTAAAATTCGTGCGCTTTGAAAACCCACCGTGAAAGCCGCTGCTACTAACGCTTTTTTGCCGATGCCTTTCGCAATATCAATATCGTTCCAATCGTATTGTTTTAATTCGGCTTAGAGTTGGGCTTTTTGTTGAGCCGCTTTGTGTTTTTCATAATCGTCCATCGTCATCGAAACGCCGTCATGCTCGTATTTGCTAGCAATTTTCAAATTGGGGAATTTTTCGCGTAATGCTTCGACATGTTCTTTATTCACAATGATGGTTGAATCGCCGTAATCGTGCGTTTCAATGTTTTTGATTAAGGCTTTTAAGCCTGTTTCGTTTGGCTTGGTAAAGTTTGCTTGAATACTTTCAATCACATTTCCAGCCGCATCTTTGATAAGAATATCGGGCGAGTTGAGTGTACTAACACTGGGAACTTCTGCTTTTAATGTTGAACCTGTGGTGGTTGCGTTGATATTAAATTGATTGGCTAAATCGGCTTCGGCAATAAAACCGTGCAATTGTCGCGCACTGCTCACAACGAAATCTTGACCGTTGTTTAAAATCATGTCGCGCATTTCGTCGGTTGCTTCGGCTAAGGCTTTATCAATCCCCGTTGCATATTTGCCGATTTCAACAACACCCGCCGCATTTGCACCTTGTTCAATTTTTTTTGCAAGCCAAGATTCTTTGCTTTTGCCTTTATCTAAATGTGCGTACAAATCCGCTTTTGCGGCGTTGTTTTCTTGAATGGTTTTAATGACAGCTAATGCAGTTTCGTGACGTTTGGTTTCATTTCCCCAAACGTCGTAATTTGAAAATTCTTGTTCTAACCAAATATCAAGCGGCAAGGTATTTTTATGGCGCGTGTAAGAATCAACAAACGTTGAAATCAGATTGCCAGTTTTTTGGGAGTTTTCTTCTGTTTCAAAAACGTCTGAGGCGGCTTGATTGGCTAATTCTTCGTCGTTGAGAATGTTGCCTGTTTCGTTGTCGATAATGACGGGAGAATTTTGTGTCATGATTTTGCATCCTGTTTGAATGAAAGAAAGCAAAACATAACATACGAAAGCGACAAATTTAGGTGTTATAAAATCTTTTTCAACATAAAAAATCCATCACCGCATTTAAAAATGCGTCAGGTTGTTGAACATGAATCCAATGTTCAGCATCGGGAATAATTTGAATTTTAGCGAAAGGAAATAACGCTTCCGTGCTATTTTCTTTGATGTATTTTGAATTTCCACCCGCTAAAAACAACGTTTTACCAAGAAATTGCGGTACATTTTCTGTATTTGGAAATTCTAAAATGTTCGGCGCATTACGTTGAAAAATATCTAAGTCAATTCGCCATTCGTAAATACCACCATTTTTTAACACTAAATTTTGCAATAAAAATTGTCGATAACTTAAATCGGGAATAATCTCCGACAGCAACAATTCAGCTTGTTTGCGATTTTTTAATTCGGAAAGCGGCAAATTTCTCAGCGCGTTGATAATCGGGTCAAAACTGTGTTTATAGGTTATTGGCGAAATATCCACGACAATTAGATTTTGTACCAGATTTGGAAAATTCAATGCTAACCACATCGCGGTTTTGCCGCCCATACTGTGACCAATTAACGATACATTTTGCAGATTTTTTTGCTCGATAAAATCAACGACATCCTGCGCCATCAATTCATAATTCATTATTTGATGATGTGGCGATGCACCATGATTTCGCGCGTCTAACACATAAACACAAAAGTTTGTGGCTAATTTTTCGGCGATTTGCCGCCAATTTCGTGAGGACGCAAAAAAACCATGCAAAATAATTATCGGTGGATTTTTTATTTCGCCAAATTGTTCAAAAGCTAATTTCATGATTTCAAATTAACACTAAATTATCACGATGAATCAATTCTAAATCGTCCGCGTAACCGAGTAGTTTTTCAAATTCGTTGCTACTTTTACCCGCGATTTTTTGCGTATCTTCGATGCCATAATTGACTAAACCGCGTGCGATTTCAACGCCATTTGAATTCAAACACGACACCAATTCACCACGTTCAAATTCGCCTGTTGCCCATTTAACGCCAACAGCTAACAAACTTTTGCCGTTATTTTTGAGCATTTTGACTGCGCCATCATCTAAAACCAATTGCCCTTTAACTTGTAATTGACCTGCCAACCAGCGTTTTCGTGCTAACAACGGTTCAATATCAGGTAAGAAATGCGTTCCGATGTTGTCGCCATTCAAAACAGCGTGAATTACATCAATTGTTGCCCCTGCTGCAACAACAGTAGATGCACCAGAACGCGCGGCTAATCTTGCAGCACGAACTTTGGTTGACATACCGCCTTTCCCTAAACCGCTTCGGCTATCGCCTGCCATACTTTCCAAACGTTCATCATTAACGTGAATTTTTGAAATTAACGTTGCATCAGGATTGACGCTTGGGTCAGATGTAAATAAGCCTTTTTGGTCGGTCAAAATAATTAACAAATCGGCTTCCACTAAATTCGCTACCAACGCGGCAAGTGTGTCGTTATCGCCAAAACGGATTTCTTCTGTTGCTACCGTATCATTTTCGTTAATCACGGGAACAACGCCAAAATTTAACAATGTTAAAAGTGTGCTTCGGGCGTTTAAATATCGTTGTCGATTCGATAAATCATCATGTGTTAGCAAAATTTGTGAGGCGTGCAGCTCATGTTGTTGAAAACAATCGTCAAACACACGAACTAACCCCATTTGTCCGACAGCGGCGGCGGCTTGTAATTCGTGTAACGTTGTCGGGCGTGTTTTTAGACCTAAACGCCAAATCCCTTCGGCAACAGAACCCGATGAAACCAAAATCACATCAACGTCTTGTTTTCGCAAATTTGCCATTTGTGAAACCCAAGCTGCAATGGCGATTTTATCCAAACCTTTGCCGCCTTTTGTGAGAAGTGAACTGCCGATTTTAACGACAATACGTTTTGCTTTTTTGAAATTTTCGCGTTTATTCATTACCTATTCCTAAAATTCTTTTGACTAGCATAACGAATTTTTCATTTTTTAGTTATAGGTAAGCTAATAACTCACTCGAATTCCGACTTCTGCACTTCTTCCCGCTTCTGGAGCGAAATTTCGCAAATACGACACCGAACTTCGGATATTTTCATCGAGCAAGTTTTTACCTTTTGCAAACAATAAAATCTCTGAATTCGCAAAACTAGCAATTTTATATTGCGTTCCAATGTTTAGCAGCAAATACGCAGGCGTTGTGGTTTCATTTTCACCCGCATACGTTTGAGCTTCACCGCGTGTCAAACGCACATTGCCTGAAAAATCATTTTTTTCATAACTGATTTGCGTGCCATAACGCAACGGCGGCATTCGTGGAACATTGCCGCCTTTTTCAAACGTGCCGCGAGTGTAATCACCAAAAAGCTTTAAATCCACAGAGCCAAATTTATTATTCAAAAGTGGAAAAACGGTTTTGGCTTCAAAACCTTTGAAAATCGCCGCTTGTTGCTGGCTGTGTAAAATGGGAAAACAACCTGCACAAGCAAGATTATTTTCAACAAATCCTTCATTTGCGGCATCAAATAATTGCGCCGAATCACGTTGTTGGTAAATGTAATCGCTCACCCAATTGTGAAAAAAGTTGAAATCCGCTTGCACCCAAGAGGCATCGAATTGATAACCAAAATCCAAATTGTTTGACAACTCTTTTTTCAAACTCGCGTTGCCGAGTTCATAACTATGCGTGGCATCGTGAAAACCGTTAGAAAATAATTCTTGAATTTGTGGCGCACGTTCTGAATGTGTGAACGCTAAACTGAGTTTATTTTGTGAATTCACTTGCCACAACGCTGACATCGAGCCGCTTAATGGAATATAAGAAACATCGTTGCGACCTTCGGGATTGATTTTTGTCGATTCAGCACGACCTCCGATTTCATAAGTTACCGCGCCAACTTTGAGTGATTCAACATTAAAAATGCCATAAGTGTTGATGTCTGATTTCGGAACAATATCTCCTCCTTCACCCAACGCCTGAAATTGACTATTTGTGGATTGAAAACCCAAAACACCTTTATTGTTTTTAATAATCGGCGCGTGTTCCAGCTCAAAACGACTTTCGTAGGTTTGGTTTAAAAAAGTGGTTCCTGCGACTTTATCTTCAAATTCGGTGTGTGCGTAATCGGTATAACCAAATTTGAATTTTGCTTTTTCGATAAAGGCGAATGGATGATTAAGCTGACTTTTAAAATCGTATTTTGTTTGTTTCATTTCAATATGAACAGGTGTGCCGCCTTTTCCATCGACTGGAATGCCGTAATTTTTTTCATTTTGGTTAATTGCCGCGCCAATCAAACCGACATCGCCAATCATTGAAAAACCTGCACTGCCGCCACGCGCCCGACTTTGTGTGTTATCAATATAGCCATAAGCATTTTGTAATGAACCTGCTGGAATTTCATTAAAACTGGGATCTTGTTGTCGTACCTTCGCTTCATCAATGGACGTACCACCAACGCTGGTATTTCCAGCATCGCGATAAAAACCGTCAACGTGATAAGCGAAATTATTTTTACTTCCTTCAAGTTTTAACGCGCTTGAAGTTTCATCGGTTGCCGAATCGTAATGCTGTTCGCCAGCGCCGCCTATGACTTTGTCGAATAGCTTTTCAGGAATTCGATTATCAATCACGTTGACAATCCCGCCCATCGCGCCGCTGCCATACAAAAGCGTCGAAGGTCCGCGTAAAATTTCGACACGTTCGGCAATAATCGGATCAACGCCTGTGGCATGGTCTGGACTTAACGATGACGCATCGTTGTTGCCTAAACTATTTTGCATCACTTTAACGCGCGAACCCGATTGCCCACGAATCACAGGAATCCCAACACCTGAACCAAAAGATTGATTGGTTACACCAAGTTCATTTTGTAGCATTTCGCCTAACGTTGAACCAACTTTTGTGCGTAATTCATCGCCGCTTAAAACGGTAATCGGATGTGCAGAATTGTCGCTCGATTCTACAAACGGTGCGCTGACAACTGTCATGTCATCGAGTTTTTGTATATTTTCTTCGGCGTAAAGTGGCGCGGCAAAAACTAAAAAATACGCTGGTAAAAAGTGAATTTTTTTAAACATGAAAATCTCAGTGATATTTTGAATTTAAAAGTAATATCAGTTTGAAAAACTGAACTTAATTGATATGTTATATTATAACATATAAAATATGTGAGCAATTTTCATTGCGTGCAATCAGCGCAAAGTCCGTGAATTTCAATCGCTTTGCTGTGCGCGATAAATTTCGCTTTTTGTAATTCTTGCGCGAGAGCTTGCATGACTAAATCCGCGTGACGCTCTTCAACGTTTTCACATTTCTTGCAAATCAAAAGCAGTTGTTCGTGCGCGGTTTTCAAATCGCAACAACCAATAAACGCATTTAAACTTTCGACGCGATGAATAAAACCTTGTTCGCGCAAAAAATCTAAAGCGCGGTAAATCGTGGCAGGTTTTGCCGCCGCTTGCAGTGGCTTGATGCGTTCGAGTAAATCGTAGGCTTTGACGGCGTGATGGTCTGCCCAAATCAGCTCTAAAACTTGTTGACGAATCGTTGTGAGTTGCACGCCTCGTTCTGTGCAAAGTTGCGCCGCTTGTGTTAAAGCCGTTTGAACACAGGTTGAGTGGTTGTGAATTTCTGGCATAGTGATAATTAAATAAAAAATAATTGTTACAATATAACATAACTTTCGGAACGATAAACCTGCAATGGTATTTTCCGTTATAATTTCTGCATCTTTTTCGTTTAAATTACAATTAAAATCATGATAACAAATCAAAAAGTAACCACCTTTCAAGGGCTGATTTTAGCTCTACAAACTTATTGGGCAGAACAAGGTTGTGTGCTGCTGCAACCGTTAGATTTAGAAGTCGGCGCGGGAACATTTCATCCTGCGACTTTTTTACGCGCTATTGGTCCTGAGCCTTGGAGCGCAGCATATGTGCAACCGTCACGTCGTCCCACCGATGGGCGTTTTGGCGATAATCCAAACCGTTTGCAACATTACTATCAATTTCAAGTGATGCTCAAACCGTCGCCTGCGGATATTCAAGATTTGTATTTAGGTTCGCTCAAACGCTTAGGTTTTGATTTGCTCGAACACGACATTCGTTTTGTGGAAGACAACTGGGAATCGCCAACGCTTGGCGCGTGGGGTTTGGGTTGGGAAGTTTGGCTCAACGGCATGGAAGTCACACAATTTACTTATTTTCAACAAGTCGGTGGGCTGGAATGTCGTCCCGTGACAGGTGAAATTACTTATGGATTGGAACGTTTAGCGATGTATTTGCAAGGCGTGAATAGCGTTTATGATTTGGTTTGGACAGAAACACCGCACGGCGTAGTGACTTACGGTGACGTGTTTCATCAAAACGAAGTGGAAATGTCGGCGTTTAATTTTGACCATGCAAAAGTCGATTTTCTGTTTGAGTGTTTCAACACTTATGAAGAAGAATGCCAGAAATTGATTGCGGCAGATTTACCGTTGCCTGCGTATGAAATGGTGTTGAAAGCCTCGCACACCTTCAATTTACTCGATGCACGTCATGCGATTTCTGTGACTGAACGTCAACGTTATATTTTGCGCGTTCGCACGCTTTCAAGAGCCGTTGCCGAAGCCTATTACGCACGCCGCGAAGCCTTAGGATTTCCGATGTTAAACACGCAAGGAGCAAACTAATGACCACCCAACATTTATTATTTGAACTCGGCTCAGAAGAATTGCCGCCTAAAAACTTATTAAAACTTAGCAACGCTTTAACCGACGGCATCACCTCAGGTTTAAATGAAGCTGAACTCGATTTTTCAAGCGTGAAAAGCTACGCCACACCAAGACGTTTAGCGGTTTTCATTGAAAATTTGCAAGGCGCACAAGTTGATAAAACGGTTCAAAAACGCGGTGTGGCTGTGAAAGCCGCATTTCAAGAAGACGGCACACCAAGCAAAGCCGCTCTTGCTTTCGCGCAAAGTTGCGGCGTTGAATTTGACCAACTCGAACGTTTAAAAACCGACAAAGGCGAATGGCTTGCGTGTACTCAAACGATTGCAGGTCAAACCACACAACACATCATTCCTGACATTATTCGCAAAAGCATTGCAAACTTGCCGATTGCCAAACGGATGCGTTGGGGCAGTTTTGCAACCGAATTTGTCCGACCTGTGCATTGGGCGATTTTGCTTTATGGCGAAGAAATTATTGAAACCGAAATTTTAGGGTTGCAAACAGGCAATCAAACACGCGGTCATCGTTTCCACGCGCCGCAAGCGATTACGATTGCAAAACCTGAAAATTACACGGAAATTTTGTTGGCGCAAGGCAAAGTGATTGCGGATTTTGACGTGCGTAAAAATCAGATTCGTGTCGATGCTGAAAAAGCGGCTTCGGCGGTGAATGGCATCGCGCATATTGAAGAAGATTTGCTCGAAGAAATTGCCGCGTTAAACGAATTCCCTGTGCCGATTACGGGACATTTTGATGAACGCTTTTTGGCGTTGCCTGCGGAAGTGTTGATTACCACGATGCAGGAAAATCAAAAATACTTCCCCGTGAAAAATGCCGACGGTTCGTTGCGTCCGTATTTCATCACGTTTAGCAATATCGAAAGCACGCGCTCCGCTTCAATTCAAGATGGCAACGAACGAGTAGTTACGCCGCGTTTATCAGATGCTGAATTTTTCTGGAAACAAGACCGCCGTTATTCACTCGCTTATTTTGCAGAACGTTTGAAAACCATCGTATTCCAACAAGATTTGGGAACGGTTGCACAAAAAGTACAACGTATCAGAACATTAGCCAAACATATTGCTCAGTTGATAAATGCTGATGTCGAATTAGCAGACAAAGCCGCTTTTTTAGCGAAAAACGATTTAATGACAGAAATGGTCGGCGAATTTGGTAATTTGCAAGGCATTATGGGACGTTATTACGCGCTGGCTGATGGCGAAAATCTAATCGTCGCGCAAGCCATTGAAGAACATTATTTGCCTAAACAAGCAGGTGGCGCGATTCCAGAAAGCGACATTGGTTGCATCGTAGCATTAGCTGACAAAATCGATACGATAACGGGGATTTTCAATGTTGGACTTATTCCAACAGGTGACAAAGACCCTTATGCGTTACGACGTGCGGCGTTGGGTGTATTACGAATTTTGATTGAAAACAAACTTGATTTAAATCTTCGTGAATTGATAGATGTTTCTTCTGAACAAACTCACGGTAAGCCAGCCAGAGTCTTGTTTGAGGGTTCTGAACGATTAAAGGCTGCAATTTCAGTAGAAAATTTCATCATGGAACGCCTAAAAGGTTATTGTTTAGACAAAGGCTTTACAGCAGATGAATTTGAAGCCGTTTTAGCCGTAAATCCCACAGAGCCGTTAGATTTCATGCAACGTTTGCAAGCCGTGAAAGCGTTTAGACAACTGCCCGAAGCCGAAAGTTTAGCGGCGACAAATAAACGGATTTTGAACATTTTGAAAAAGTCCGATTCACCTGCTGAAACGGTTGGCAAATTGGTTGAATCAGTTGAGATTGAATTGCTTGAACTGGCACAAAAATCTGCTGCTGATATTCAACCCTTACTTGAAAAACGTGATTACCAAGCAACATTAAATCGTTTAGCCGAATTGAAACAACCTGTTGATGCGTTTTTTGATGGTGTGATGGTGAATTGCGAGGATTTAGAACTTCGTGCAAACCGTTTAGCGTTACTGAATTTGTTGTCGCAACAATTTTTGACTTGTGCAGATATTTCTAAGTTGCAAGCATAAAATTTCTTACAAGATTAAGGTTGCAATATGAATTATGACAGCAATAATTTTTTAGCAAGCAAGCAAGCAAGCAAGCAAGCAAGCAAGCAAGCAAGCAAGCAAGCAAGTATGAAAAATTTACGTTTTAGCGTTCTGTTACTTTTTATGAGTAACCTTGTCTATGCAGAACCCAGTTTAGTTTGTAAAGATTTAAATCGGCTTGATGTTGAAGATACCTCACTTGAACAGTTAATGGACGTTCCTATTGTTTTAGGGGCATCGCAACAAGCCGCTTGCACAAACGAAGCAGCAAATATCATCAGTTCAATTAGTGGCAAAGAAATTCTGACACGCGGCGCACGCGATTTAACGGATGTGTTGCAGCTCGTGCCTGGTTTCTTTTTAGGCAATGATATGTCTAACATCGAATCAGCAGGCATTCGCGGCATGGCAACCAACGATGGAAAAATGTCAGTATTTGTCGATGGCATCATGCTGACCGAACGTATTTATGGTTCAAATGTTTTTGGCGGACATTTTCCGATTGAACAAATTGACCGCGTTGAAATCATTCGCGGTTCAAGTTCTATTACCAGTGGTAATTTTGCTGAAATGGGCGCAATTAACATCATCACGAAAAATGCCAAAAAAGCGGATGGATTAGCCGTAACAGCAGATTATGGGCGTTTTGAACGGGGCGAAGCGCGTAAAAATATCAGTGTTGCGGCAGGTAAAGTATTTGATGACTTAGAAATCAGTTTTTCTGGAAAATCCAATGAATCACAACGTAGCGACAGAATTTATACCGACGCTCATAACAAAAGTTTTGATATGGCAAATAACAGTCAACTCGATTCGCTTTATGGCAATTTAAATCTGAAATACAAAGAACTTAATATTCGCCTACTTTCTGACGATTACAATGTTGAGGGAC
>CAIVBX010000217.1 GCA_903904275.1 uncultured Pseudomonadota bacterium | reverse complement strand
TATGCCGCTTTTTATCGCTTCATTTGCACGTTGTTTCAACGCGCTCAAAACGTCTTGCACCACATTTTCATAATACGGATTATCTTGCATTGTTTTGGGCGTGCCTTGTGCGTGCATTAAAATCAGGGGAACATTTTTTTGTGCGGCTAAAACAAACATTTTTTCGTCATTATTGCCTGCTGAAACATCGTTAATGATATTTGCGCCTGCATTTAAAGCTGCTTCGGCAACAATACTGGATGTTGTATCGATGCTAATTAAAACATCACTTACTTTCCGAATGGCGTTAATAATTGGAATGACACGTTGAATTTGTTCTTCGGCTGAAACGGAATCGGAATTGGGACGAGTAGATTCACCGCCTACATCAATTATTGTCGCGCCTTCTGAAATCATCAAAAGTGCGTGTTGTAAGGCATTCTCAACATGATTAAATTTTCCACCATCTGAAAAACTATCAGGTGTCGCGTTTAAAATGCCCATGATGAGCGGTTTTTCAAAATCTGAAATCATAAAAATTGTGTGAATAAAGGAAATAAAACAATGAAATTACGTTGAAAAGCGGGTTTTGACAATCGGTTTTAATAACCTGTTTTTTCTCTTATACTTGCGAACTCATTTAATTAAAAATTTCAACAAAGGATTTTTCATGGAAAAGCCGTTTATTTTACACATGCTGACGACCGCCAAAAATTTAAGCCCATTCGATGTCAATATGGCAATGGACGCGGGTTGGGTTTCTGCCATTCCTTATACAAACATTGAAGCAAGTGAAGTTCAAGGTTTAGTTCAAGATGCGATTTTTTCACGCAGTGCGAAAAATTTAAAACGTACCGCGATTTTTATTGGCGGACGTGATACGAAACAAGCCATGGATATGTTGAAAATTGCGAAACGTTCGATGGTTCCGCCTTTTGAGGTGTCGGTTTTTGCTGACCCAAGCGGCGCATTCACAACAGCAGCGGGTATGGTTGCGGCAGTTGAACATGAATTATTGACAAAATTTAACACCACATTAGAAGGCAAAAATATTTTAGCTTTAGGTGGCACAGGTCCTGTTGGTCAAGCCGCGGCGGTTATTTCTGCTAAAGCGGGCGCAAATGTTCGCCTTATCGGTCGTCAATTAGACAGAGCGCAAAGCATTGCAGATTTATGTAACAGTGAATTTGGTGAAGGTGAAATCAACATTCTCGCGGGAGCAGATTCGGACAAAGCGGAATATATCAAAATGGCTGACATCGTTTTCGCAACAGGTGCAGCGGGAATTGAATTATTAAGCGCGGAATTAATTGCAAGTGCGCCACAATTGAAAGTCGCGGCAGATGTTAATGCTGTTCCGCCTGCGGGAATTGCAGGAATTGATGCGATGTCAAATGGCTCACCTATCGCAGGTTCAATCAGCGGTGCAGTCGGTATTGGTGCATTAGCAATTGGAAATGTGAAATATCAAGCTCAAAATTTGTTATTAAAACGTATGATTCATTGCCAAAAACCTGTTTATTTGCATTTTGAACACGCTTTTGAAGTTGCCCGCGAATATATTCAATCATCCGCAAAATAAGGATTTTTATGAAACGTAGTATTCTCCACATGCTTGACCCAATGCCAAATAACAGTCCTTTCGACATTAACATGGCGTTAGATGCAGGCTTTGATGTTTTGATGCCGTACAACAATGTGAAATTAGAAAGTGTTCATGGTTTGACGCAAGATGCGATTTTTTCTCGTGGTCCTGCGGGGGTAAAACGCACAGGCTTATTTATTGGTGGACGAAATTTAGGTTTAGCCATTGATATGTTCAATGCGGCAAAACAAGCAATGGTTCCACCGTTTGCCATATCGGTATTTGCTGACCCAAGCGGTGCATTTACGACGGCGGCGGCATTGGTTGCATGTGTTGAGAAAGAATTACGCGACAAACATGGAAAAGAGTTAGCAGGTTGTAAAGCGGTTGTTTTTGGTGGTACAGGTCCTGTGGGTGTTGCGACAGGTATTATCGCTTCACTCGCAGGCGCAGATACAACCATTGTTGACCATTTGTATTTAGAGACCGCTGCAGATATGGCAAAACAATATAATCGCCGTTTTAATTGCAACTTAAAAGCAGCCGTGGCAAGTTTTGATAAAGATAAAATCGCATTATTGAAAGATGTCGATATTATTTTTTGTACTGCAAAAGCTGGGATTCAAGTTTTAAACGCGACGATTTTAAAAGAAGTTACACAATTGAAAGTTGCTGGCGATGTAAATGCCGTTCCTCCAGCAGGTATCGAAGGCGTTAATCGTGAAGACGTTGGTACGCCGTTAATTCATGCAACACACTGTAATGCGGTTGGCGTTGGCGCATTAGCTGTTGGAAATGTGAAATATAAAGTTCAACATGCCATGCTTGCGTCTATGCTAGAAAATGAAAAACCTGTTTATTTAGATTTCCGTGATGCGTTTTTTAAAGCACAAGAAATTTTAAAATAGCTTTAAAGATGAAAAATTTGTAATTTTCCCATTGTTGAAACACAAAGTCACCTCAAGGTTTTTGACCTTGAGGTTTTTTTGTTTTTAAAATTTACTGACTAGTATTTCTCGAACATTCACATGCTTACATGTTGCAAAATACCATTGCGCTGTAAAAGTGGGTAATCGTCAACACGAATACCGTTGGTTGGCATACATATAATTGCCAGCAATAAAAAAAGTGATTGGGGAATTGAAAAATAGAATGTGACAAATTGTCGCGCGACAATTTGTCACATTCTATTAAGATTTTCAAATAGATAGAATAAGTACATATTCTTGTACCTCCTAAAGTTAAAGAATTTTATTTGTGTGGTCAATGTAAGAAGTTGGCTGCACTTTTTTTTGCGTTATTAAATTTTGCTACTTGTTTCGTAGCTGTTTGAATTCACGGTGATAATTATGTCTTTTTTTACCCATCCCGATTTTTTTGCAATCCAGCAAGTTGATTTAGAAAGTAAATTGATTCAACCAACTTCGCAGCTGTATAGCCAAATTTGCGAACAATTAAAAACATCCTATAACAGTACAGTAAATGCTTTACTAGATGTTCATGG
>CAIVBX010000216.1 GCA_903904275.1 uncultured Pseudomonadota bacterium | reverse complement strand
TTGATGTGAACAACATTTGCTAAAAATGAAACACTTAAACAACTCGAAATAATGAACAGCGGACTAATTTGAAAGCGTTTTCCTAAAATCAATAACAATGGAAAAACTAAATAAAATTGTTCTTCAATCGCTAGCGACCAAAGATGCAAAAGCGGTTTTAATTCGGAATCAATATCGAAATAACCTGCTTCGCTTTGCAAAACAAAATTGGAAATATAAATTGAACCTGCGGCAATGTGTTTGCCTAAAAGTTCGTATTCATTGCCCAATAAAATAAACCAGCCTGCAACTAAACAAAACGTCAAAACCACAATCAACGCGGGAAAAATTCGTTTAATTCGCCGACTATAAAAATCCAACAAACTGAAATTATTTTGACTTTGATTTTTAAGAATAATGCTGGTGATTAAATAACCTGAAATCACAAAAAAGATGTCAACGCCAATAAATCCGCCGCGTAAAAACTTCGGGAAAGCGTGAAAAATAATCACCAATAAAATGGCAACAGCGCGTAATCCATCAACATCGGGACGGTAAGAAAAATTTGGATTATGCGGAATGACAGATTTGAACATATTTGTAATTGTTTATTTTTCTCTAGGTGACATCAATAATTTTTCTGAAAATTCAACATAAAATTTTTCAAATAAAGCGCCCCTTCAAGCGGCATAGACGTATAAAAAGAAGCACGAATACCACCAAGTGAACGATGTCCTTCTAATCCAATAATGCCGACGTTTTTTGCATCTTCAATAAATTTATTTTCCAATTCTGAACTAGATAAATTAAACGCGACGTTAATCAATGAACGATTTTCTTTTTGAGCATGACCACGATAAAAATTATTTGAATTATCAATCACGTCATAAATAGCTTCCGCTTTACGTTTGCTTAAATCGGCAACATTTAACAATCCATTTACATCATTAAGCAGCCATCGTGTCATAAGCAATACAACATAAATTGCAAAAATGGGTGGTGTGTTATAAATCGACTGCATTTTGATATGTGGACGATAATCTAAAATAGTTGGGACGTTATCTGGAATGTTATCCAATAAATCATTTCGGATAATCACAACCGTGACACCTGCCGCGCCTATATTTTTTTGTGCATGAACGTAAATAACACCAAATTTAGATACATCAACAGGTCTTGTTAAAAAGTCGGAAGACATATCACAAACTAAAGTTACATCTCCTGTTTCTAATGGTGTTGCAAATTGCAAACCTTCAACCGTTTCATTTGAACAATAGTGAACATAAGCCGCGTTTTTATCTATGTTGTATTCATCGGGTGTTGGCAATTTTGTGAAATTTTGTGCTTCCCCATTCCAAATAGTTTTTACATTACTTCCTTCTTTAAAGGCTTCTTTAATTGCTTTTGTACTCCAATAACCCGAAACCATGTAATTAACAGGACACTTTTTGTCTATCCACAAATTCATTGGAATCATCGTAAATTGTAAACTTGCGCCGCCTTGCAAAAACAAAATACTGTAATTATTAGGAACATCAAGCAGTGTTCTGATGTTTTGTTCCGTTTCGTCTAAAATGTCACGGCAAAGTTGAGAACGATGATTAACAACTAAAGCAGATATGTTTGAACCAGGAATTTTTTTAATAGCTTGTTGTGCATCAAAAATAACTTTCTCTGGTAATGCACCAACGCCTCCAGAAAAGTTGTACAAATGTTTTTTATCTGTTGTCATGAACTCTCTGTCCAAAAATGGAAAAATAACGGTTTAATTACCAATTCTTTTATTTACATATATTTACATAATCTATTTAAAATCAGCATTAAATATAATCTCATTTCTGGAAAACTAGAAATAGATTTAGGACGTGATTTATTTGCTTCGGAAGAAGATTAAAAAAGGGAAAATACGCTCATGCACCATGATTTAAAAGATTGCACCTGTCAGAATTTCATTTTCCCCCATGACAATCATTACCAATATCACTATTTTATGGGTCAATTTACAAGCACTTATTTTGAGTATATAGAAAACAGAAACATGATTTTGTCAATGTATGTTAAAATCAGCGAATTTTCACTAGCCTTAGCTAAAACAAATACTTAGCCATTGCAACTGAGCAATGCAGAAAAGAATACAGGTTTAAATCCAATGACAAAAAAACTTCAATCAAGCAATCCACAACCATTGCTTTATGACGCTGATCAGTCGCAAGACAGTTGCGGCGTTGGTTTTATAACACACAAACACAGTCTACAAACGCACGATTTGTTAGTTAAATCGCATGAGGCATTATGCACCATTCCGCATCGTGGTGGCATGAGTGCGGAAGGTGTTGGTGACGGCGCAGGTGTGAATATCGATTTGTCATTGAAATTTTTTCGCAAACTCACAAGTAATCAGACTTTAGAACTTGGTCAATTTGGCGTAGCAAATTTCTTTTTCCCTGCTGACCACGCGCATTATGATTCGTCAGCAAATGAACTCGTCGAACGTCATTTTAAAGAATTCGAGTTACCTTTAATCGCACGTCGGGTGATTCCCGTTGATAACGCGGTCATTAACGCCGCCGCCGTCAAAGCCCAATTACCGATTGAACAATTTATTTTCGGTCGTCCCGCACATTTGCAAAATGCGTCGCACGAAGAATTTGAAAAACACGTCCAAAAAGCGTTAGTCACAATCGAAGTTGAAGGTTTCACACGCCCAGAACTCGCAGGTTTTTATCCACTTTCGATGAGTTCGCGCACGCAAGTTTATAAAGGTCGTTTGAATTCGGGAGAGGTGATTCCGTATTTCAAAGATTTGTACGATACAGATCACGAAATCAGTACGTTATTTTTCCATACCCGTTTTTCAACAAACACCGCACCTGCGACGATGATGGCGCAACCGTTCCGCTACATGGCGCATAACGGCGAATTGAATACTGACAAAAAAAATCGTCTCAGTGAAAATGCGATTGCGCGTCAACACAATAAATCGGTGTGTTTTCCAAATGGACAATCGGATTCGAGCCGTTTAGATCAAACCTTAAATCGCCGTATTAACGAAGATAATTTAAATATCGTCGAAGCAATTTTAGCGATGATGCCGCCAGCTTGGGAAAACGACACGACGCTTTCGCCAGAAGTTCGCGCAATGCTTGAATACTTCAGTTTGTATGAAGAAAAAAATGATGGCCCTGCGGCGTTGATTTTCAATGATGGGATTCGTGTCGGCGCACGTTTAGACCGTTTAGGTTTACGTCCGTTGCGTTCGGTGGAAACGACTGATTATTTAGCCGTGATGTCCGAAGCGGGGCAAATTGATTTCCCTCCGCAAGACGTTTTAAAACGCGGTCGTATCGAAGCAGGCGGAATGCTCTATTTTGACCACAGCACAGGCGAAGCCTACGATTCACATCAAGTTTTAGCAAAACTCGCACAAGAAAAAGATTACGCGGCATTATTAAAACAACGTGCGGTGAATTTGTCAGATTTGCCAAAAGTCGATTTAAGCGAACTCAGCGATGAAAACGAATTGAACGTTGACCAACGTTTTACCGCGTATTCGCTCAATCAAGAAAGTTTCCGCTTTTTGCTTGACCCGATTTTAGTCACAGGTATGGAACGCATTTCCGCGATGGGTTACGGACTTGCACCGAATGCACTTTCTGGCGGCGAAGGTGGGATGTCGCGTTATTTTAGTCAACGTTTTGCACAAGTGACCAATCCGCCGCTTGATTCGATTCGTGAAAGTGACGGTATGACATTGCGTGTGGCATTAGGGGCAAAACCAACCTTTTCAGAAAACAGCAAACAGCTCGTTATCGAAAGCCCGATTTTGCAACGCACACAATTAGAACAAATCCGTCGTCAAACGGCAGTTTCAACGATTACTTTAAACGCACTTTATACCCCTGATTTTGATAGCGTTGAAGGCAATGAACATTCTTTGAATCGTGCCATCAATTTAGTTTGTGATGAAGTTGAAAAAGCGGCGCGTAACAATATCGGCATCATCATTTTAAGCGATGCTCAAGTTAGCAAAACACAAGCGGCAATCCCTGCGTTGTTAATGGTTGCGGCGGCAAATCAACGTTTGGTGCAACAAGGTTTACGTTTCAATTCGTCGCTGATTTCAGAAACAGGACAAGCGGCAAGTCCGCACGATGTAGCGACAATTTTAGGATTTGGTGCGTCGGCGATTTGTTCGTTAAGCGTTCACAATCGTGCGATTACCCAGTATTCTGGCGCAGACCAACAAAAAGCTCTCGATAAATTCTCCAAAGGCACTGAAAAATCGCTCATGAAAACGATGGGCAAATTCGGTTTATGTACCGCTGAAAGTTATATTGGCGGTGAATTCTTCGAGTCGAATTATTTAGATACCGACGAACCCAACTTGCATCCGTATTTCCCAAACATTCATTCGTCAGTCGGCGGTGTGCGTTACAGCGATATTGCTGCGAGCGCGACCGAATGGCATCACAAAGCTCTTTCTGTTGAAAGCGAAAAAGACATTCCGTTCTTGGGTTTGTTCAAAGAACGTCAAGACGGCGCGGGACATTCTTACGGCAACACGGCGGTGCGTGAATATATTCACATGACCGACGAGCCGATTTTGTATATTCCACAAGAAAAATCGCCGCAAGCTAGTGATTTAGCCTATTTGGATTTAGGCTACGAAAAACGCACACCTGAACAAATTGATAATTTTGGCATTACGCCAGCGTATCGCAGTTTTGCAAAAAATCTTTACGAAGAACGTGACGCGCGACCAGCGGCGTTGCGAGATGTGATGGATTTCCCTGCGGACGTATCGAATGCGGAAAGTGTTGAAGATTTCGACAAAATTTTAGGCAAACAAAATCTACGCGGTAACGTCAATTATCTGATTCGTGGTTTGTCGGTTAGAAAATTGGATGAAGTTTTCAAAGTCGCGTTCACGGAAAATAACAGCCAAGCGCGTTTGCAAAATTTAGCCGCACATTTGAAAAAACGTTTTGTGGATGATTTTCATCTCGTGTCATGCGGATTGAATGTTGCCGCCGATGCGTTGCGCGTTGAAAATGTACCCGCAGGCAGTTTGTTATCGGATTATTTGAATGCGATTCAAACCGCAAACGCGCCGTTGCCATTAGCCGATGTTCAACCTGCACATGAAATTACGGCAACGTTAGCATCAGGTGCGATGAGTCACGGTGCGTTGCTTGCCGAAGCACACGAAGCCGTCGCACAAGGCACAAACATTGTTGGTGCGTTAAGCAATTCGGGTGAAGGCGGCGAACATTTCAGCCGTTTCAACAGCATCAAATCCAGCAAAATCAAACAATTTGCCTCGGGACGTTTCGGCGTTTGGACGGGGTATTTAGCTGACCCAACGCTTGAAGAAATCGAAATCAAAATCGCGCAAGGTGCAAAACCTGGTGAAGGCGGACAATTGCCAGCGATGAAAGTGTCGGTGGAAATTGCGGCGTTGCGTGGCGGTACGCCGAAAGTGGAACTCGTCAGCCCGCCGCCGCATCACGATACTTATTCGATTGAAGATTTAGGGCAGTTGATTCACGATGCCAAAGCGGCGCGTGTGAAAGTCGGTGTGAAACTCGTTTCATCGGAAGGCATTGGCACAATTGCAGTCGGCGTGGCAAAAGCGGGCGCAGACGTTATCAACGTTGCAGGTAACACAGGCGGCACAGGTGCAGCGGCTGTTACCAGTTTGAAACACGCGGGACGTTCGCCTGAAATCGGGATTGCCGAAGTGCATCAAGCTCTTTCGGTCAACGGTTTGCGCGACAAAGTGATTTTGCGTTGCTCTGGCGCACACCAAAGCGGTTTGGACGTGGTGAAATCGGCGATTTTAGGCGCGGATTCTTTCGAGTTCGGCACGACCGCATTGATGATGTTGCGTTGCGTGATGGCGAAAAACTGTAACATCAAATGTCCCGCAGGTTTGACCACCGCGCACGAAGAATTCAAAGGCGACCCGCGTGTGTTAGCGCAGTATTTTATGAACGTCGCGCACGAAGTTCGGGAATTGCTCGCGTCGTTGGGTTATAAAAATTTGCGCGATATTCGCGGCAAAACCGATTTGTTACATTTAATCGACCACCCTTGCATGGTTGGGCAATTGAATTTGACCAAAATGTTGCAACAAGTTGATGAAGTCAAAATCGCGCAACCGATTTATTTAGAAGCGGATTTCCAAGTTGACGACAAAATTTTAAAACGTGTGAAAGCGTTTTTAGAAAATGGTAAGTCTGAACAGCTTGTGATTGATGGCGACGATTTCAAACTGAAAAACAACGATAAAACCGTTGGCGGACAGCTTGCGATTGATATTGAACGCATTTTAAATTACGAATTCAAAGGCGATGCGCCATTCATTTACAAAAACGAACACGGACGACGTTATTTAGCTCCCGAAACCATCGTGCTTCGAACACACGGCTCGGCTGGTCAAAGTTATGCAGCATTTATGAATGACGGGATGTATTTGCGTCATTTAGGTACGGCAAACGATGGCGTTGGCAAATCGATGAGCGGCGGCGTGTTAGTTGTCGAATCACCAGGTGGCGGTATCAAAACCCCAGGCAATAACGTGTTAATTGGTAACTTCGCATTATTTGGTGCGACAGGCGGCAAAGCGTTTATCAACGGCGAAGCAGGCGATCGTTTTGCAGTGCGAAACTCTGGCGCGATGGCGGTGGTTGAAGGCGTGGGCGATTTCGGTTGCGAATACATGACTAATGGCGCGGTGCTTAACATCGGCGGTTTTGGCAAAGGTTTCTGCAACGGCATGTCAGGCGGTAACGCTTACCAATATGACCCAGAAAATAAACTTGCCGCGTTGTATGACAAAACGTCTGTGGAATTGCACGATTTAACCGAAGACGACGCACACGAAAAAATCGTGTTGCACATGCTTGAGCAACACGCCGAATACGCGAATTCAAG
>CAIVBX010000215.1 GCA_903904275.1 uncultured Pseudomonadota bacterium | reverse complement strand
CTCACAAAAAAACGCTCGGCTCGTTCATAAATAAAGCTATCTGGATTCAGTTCAACCTCTTTTTTTAACGCATCCATGTCAATTTTACGTTTTAAATCGGGTTTAGATTGTTTTTTCAATGTGAAATACTCACTTTCCCTACTGCGAAACGTTTTGCGCCTTCTTCTATTGTTAGTCCTTCTTTTTCCATGATTGAAAGAAGTTTTTTCTAAATTGAGCTGGGTATGCCATACGGAATTCCAAATACTGTTGATATAGCTACATTATCACTCCAAATTATGATGCGTTAGCTGACGCTCGAAGAAGCACAAGTCAAACACGCCGAACTTAAAGCTCTTGAAAGTGTCATGCGTTCAAGTTTGATTGAAATGCGCGACCGCAAAGGTTGGAAAATTTTAGGTTATGAAAGTTGGGCAGAATATGGTGAAACTGAATGGGGTTATGGTTGTCAATACCTAGACTGATTGGCAACCGCTTCTCGCATTCAACAAATTATTGAGCCAATTGGCGCAAGCGATATTCCTGAAAGTCATTTACGCCCACTTGGAAAAGTTCCCGATGCAGATAAATCAGTAGTGTACGGAGAAGCTGTTGAACGCGCCTTAGACGAAGGTAAAAAACTGGGCGCGAATTAGCCAAAGAATTTAATGCGTTTTGTAGTCGTAGCGCGAATAGCGTGGTGATTGATAGCAACGCGCTTCCGTCGGACTCCTCCGATGATTTTGATAACCTCTCTTTTATCGCTTGGGGGAACGCATGAACGAACAACAACGCGTCATCATCAACAAAAAATGGACAGATTGAGATTAAAACCTCGTGTGAAAACTAACTGGGGCAAAGGTTTCACGATACCCGCGAAAAAAACAGACTTCGAATGTGTTGAATCCTTTCGATTTGAGCAAATAGCTATTGCCAAAGAGCGGTTATTCAAATGAACCTAAATTTATCGGCAATTCTTTAGCTGCTTAACAAGGAGTATAAAAATTAGACAAGACTATATCGATGTAAATGATGTTGTTAAAAAATTAGGTATTTCAAATGCGACGTTCTGGCGTATGAGAAAAAGAGGAGATTTTCCTCGACCAGCAATTCAACAACCAAAAAGATGGAAGGAAACCGACATTGATGATTTTTTTAAGATGGGAGTGAAAAACTAAAGTGACCACAAGTAAAAAGCCCTGTTAACGTAATTCGACACAGGGCTTGATTTTACTGGAGCCAATGACGGAAGTCGAACGCACGACCTACTGATTACGAATCTAATAAACCGTTTTTTCTGCAATAAACCATAACACCGTACAACATCAAAACCCCCTAAATTCAAGACTTCTACAAAATAGACGTGTTCTCGCTTGTTACCATTTATTACCGTTTTTTATATCGAAATGGGACAAAAATGGGACAAGGATTTATACTGAATGCCACACAAACAAAAGGCTTGCCGCGCTACCAACGCAAACAAGCCTGTTTTTCATTAACCCCGACGGTTAAGTAATCGGTCGCAATCATATCAAAACGCACTATTGCTTGACCAAAAAATTACAGGTCAAAACATCATGGCACGAATCAAAGATCGTTTGGCTAAAGATGGTACGAAACGTTTTACCGCTGAAATTCGCCTCAAAGGTTATCCAGTACAAAGCGCAACATTCAAACGCAAAACAGATGCGAGTAAGTGGATTCAAGACACTGAATCAGCAATCCGTGAAGGTCGTCATTTCAAAACTGTTGAAGCAAAGAAACACACACTTGCGGATTTGGTTGATAGATACATCAAGGACGTTTTACCAACCAAACCCAAACAACAAATTGTCCAAAAACAACAGCTCGAATGGTGGCGCGATAAGTTAGGCGTTTATGTTTTAGCCGATATTACCCCCGCCTTGGTTGTTGAATGCCGTGATGAATTACTGGCAGGTCAAACGATACGCAACACACAAAGAAGTCCTGCAACAGTCGTTCGATACATGGCGGCGTTGTCATACGCTTTCACAATCGCAGTCAATGAATGGCAGTGGGTTGATGATTCACCTATGCGTAAAGTCAAAAAACCTGTTGAATCTCGTGGTCGTGACAGGTTCTTAGATGACATTGAACGCACCAAACTGTTAGCCGCTTGCAAAGATTCTAAAAACAAAATGCTGTATTTATGCGTCGTGCTTTCAATTTCGACAGGTATGCGTCAAGGCGAATTGATGACATTGAAATGGCAGGATGTTGACTTAAAAAACGGCGTAGCTATTCTGTAAGAAACCAAAAACGGCGAAAAAAGACGGGTGGCAATTACTGGACACGCTCTTGAACTGCTTCGCAATTACGCCAAAATCCGACAAATTAACACGCAACTTTTATTCCCTTCGCCAACGAAACCACAACAGCCGATTGAATTAAAAAAGTCATGGTTACGAGCCTTGCAAGTTGCAGGAATTGAAAACTTCAAATGGCACGATTTACGGCATTGTGCCGCGTCATATCTTGCAATGAATGGCGCGAGTGCTACAGAAATAGCGGCTTTCACAGGTCATAAATCGCTTGCAATGGTGGCGCGTTACACTCACATAGCCGATAAACACCTCGATGATGTTGTTATCTCAATGAATCATAAGATTTTTGGAGGTGTAGCGTGATTGGAGTTTATTACAGTGGTTATGGTGGTTATTCGATTGAATCATACGACCCTGATAACGAAGATTTGTGCATTTACGGCAAAGTGAAACCGTATGTAGGCAAGTTTCTTATTTCGCTTAATGGTTTTGCAGAAATTATTTATTTTTCAAGCGCAACCGTGTCTTTTCTTTTTGGTGATGACTCGATAATTATTATTTGTGATGAAAGCGGCAACGAGAAACCGATAGAATTGTTTGCTACAGGTGAAATGTCAACAAGCCACGGAAACAAAATAAAAATTGATATAAATGACCTTAAGAGCGAAACCACCCCACCAATCGACGCGCCCGCTGAAAAACCGTTAAACCCAAAAGAGAAAAACACCACGCTAAATATCATTTATGGACTGCTTGAAATCTCTAAAAAAGACACTGGAAAATCACAAGCTGAAATTATTAACGAGCTTGAAAATTACGGTTATAGAGGCTTAAAAAAATCAACACTCGAGAAGTATTTTTCTGAAGCAAATAAAATTCACCAACGAGGCTAAAACCATGTACGCAGAAAAACTAAAACAATTTGAAAACGTTGAAAACTTAGGCGGTAAAGCATGGGAACACGCGGTTGCTTGTGATTTTTTCGACAATTCACCCGTGAAAGATTGTTCAATGCACTGCTTTCATTACCAGCAATTGTTTGAATTGCTTTTTAAGCACTTGCTGGAAACTCGCAGTGAATTTGGCGCATATCCACGCACGCATAAATTAGGCAGCTTGCTCGCGCAATTGGTAAAAGAAACGGATTTTAAAACCGATGTTGATAAATATGAATCACACTTAACAGCCATAACGGTTTGCGCTGAAGCCTATCGCTATAATTTTTTGATTGATTGCAAAATCTATCGCAAAGACGTTGTGATATTAACGCCATTGATTGATGAATTGATGGCGTTTGCTAAAAGCTAACTCGTTTTAGATTTACCACCGCAAACAACCACTGTTCAAAATTGGGCAGTGGTTTTTTTATGCCCTGTAAGCCGCGAATAATCACCCCTAGCACCCTATTTGGGGTGGTTTTCACCCTAGTTAGGGTGTGCAACAAAAACAACCCCATCAAACTAACAACCAACGAAACGCACAGCATTTCGTAATTCTAACCAAACAGGGGTAACACATGACAACAACATTGCTAAACGTTCCACAACTCGCACAAAAACAACCTGCCTTAACAGTTGGAGGAATTCGGGGTTGGATATTTAACGAAGAAACAAACGGACTTAAAGACAGTGGCGCGATTATAAGAATCGGTAAAAAGCTGATGATTAACGAAGAAAAGTTTTTAGCGTGGATTGAAGGGGTGGCGAAATGACAAACGCCCAGTATTCAACAAACTTTGAGCAAAACATCAATCCAGAATTTAGAGGTAACGCTATGAACTTGCAAACAACCAACCCAATGAAAACCATGCTTTCAACTGAAATTGCGGCATTAACGAGTAAGAAACACAGACACGTTATGCGAGACATTGAAGTGATTATTGAGCAATTAAAGACCTGCCCAAATTTGGACACATCTATTCAAGCAATGAATTACAAAGATTCTTACGGACGCAATCAAAAATGCTACCAACTCGATTATGAATCAACGTTGGTGGTTTTAACGGGTTATGACGTGGTGGCGCGTACAAAGGTGATTAAACGCTGGCAGGAACTTGAACAACAAACCATCAAACCAATCGACCCGATGCAAGTGTTAAACGACCCTGCGGCAATGCGTGGTTTGCTTTTGACTTACAGCGAAAAAGTGATTGCACTCGAAAGTAAAGTGGCAGAACAAGCACCAAAAGTTGAAGTGTTGGCGCGATTATTAGAAGCAGAAGGCAGTTTGAATGTTATCGAATCAGCAAAAGCGTTAGGTATTCAACGCGACAAATTATTTTCATGGTTAAAGGCTAATGGTTGGATATATCGGCGTGCTGGTAGTAAAAATTGGCTTGGCTATCATGACAAAGACCAACGCGGTTATTTGACGCATAAAGTCCATTCAATTTTGCTGCCGAATGGCACAGAGAGAATTTCAGAACAAGTACGCATTACTCCCAAAGGATTAACCAAACTTGCCGCTATTTTTGGCAGCACAGGTGCGAAATGATGAAAAAAACTCTTACACACGAAAAAACGTTACACACGTTACACAAATCGACCTTAGACTTAGAGCCGCATGGCTTTGCGTATTACACAAAACGTTACACACGCATTACACAACGTTACACAAATTTATGAAATTGACAAATAACAACACAATGACTAATCTACCAGCACCTCATAACGAGGTCGGGTTTTGCAGCTCGTTTAGAATAGGCGATAACACGCCGCAAGATTTAGCGGTTTTTTTATGCCTGCCATTTTTAGATGCCCCAAACTTTTGGGCTATCAAATCCATTATGACGGTGTTGTTTGAGCAACCTTTACGGTTGGTCGTACCTATTCACGATACTGCAAACTCACTCAACACTGTCACCAAATGTTTTGCAGCATTGCGTGACGGTCTTACCACTCAAAGAATAGGTATCACCGCATGAAGTCCAACATCGTTAAATTCGAGCGTAAATCTGCTCAAAAAACCTCACAGCCAAACCTTCAAGAATTTTTGCATTCTGTTTTTTTCATGTCGAAAGTCATTGAAGAACTTTTGCCAAAAGTTGTTCCTGGGAATTACAGCGAAAGAGAATTTATTTTTTCGCGTTTCGATAAGCATTTATCCGTAATTCACCGTTTCATAGAACAATAAAAACCCCACTTAACTAACGATTAAGCAGGGCTTTTATTTACCACCAAACACTAACGATTCAGGCTAGATTATAGCCCTGTTTGGTGGTTCTTTGCACCCTGCAAGGAATGAAATTTTTATGAATACTAATCACGCAGCATACGGACACAGTTTTACAATCGAAACAGCGCAATATCGAGCGGGTTTATTAACGAGCGAAACAGGAATCAAACACAAAGTCATTGCCGTTTCTGATGGGTTTTTTGCGGCGGTTATTGATGACGCGTCACCTGCTCATTTTCAAGATGATGACTTTTTGACGGGTGAACCGATACCGCCCGAAGTAAGAAACAAGCCACGCAATTCGCACAATAAAATCCTTGATGATGAGTGTGATTACATCGAATTGGATTTACTAAAACATCTTGATGATAGCCACATCATGAAAAAGTTATCTAAAGCCACGGCGTATGCAATCCAATTACCAGTAAGCACGGTATTTTTAACAGGAATCGGCGTGTTTAGTTCGATTGCGTGCCGTCGGTATGTGGTGAATTATGAACACGGCGGTGATGTTCCTATCGGTTTGTATGTGATTGCAGAACAACCCAGTGGCACAGGAAAAAGCTGGTGTTTAAAAACCTTTCAAAAGCCTTTTTTCAACGCGCATAAAGTCAAAGCGGATGCACACAAAAAAGACGTGTTGCAATTAAAAGAAATTCCCAAAGATGAACAAACGGATGATGACAAACAAGCATTAAAAGATTTGCTTGCTAATCCACCAATACCGTTATTTTCAACTAACCCGTCACCTGAAGCATTAGAACAGTCGCTTAATTTCACACGCGGCTTTTTTAGTGCCATATCAAGCGAACAGGGCATGATTAACACCTTACTGGGTTTGTCTTATGGTGACGGTAAAAAATCCAACAATAATGATTTACTGTTGAACGGTTACGACGGTGGACATATCAATTCACAACGTATTGGTCGTGAAGGTTATTGTGGTCATGTTGCGGGTGCATTAGTTTCCTTTGCTCAAAATGGCAGTATTGAAAAAATGTTAGATGCCAGTAATGGGACAGGTTTAGCAGAACGGTGTTTATTTGCCGCTGAACCGCATTTTTTAGGTAAGCGTGATAGTTTCGCAGCACAGCCATAAACGCTGAAATACTCGCAGAATATAGCGATATGGCAACGGAACTCGCTGGCATCATGTATCGACATATCAACAGTGATTTATCCGCCTTAACGATTACGTCAGCAGGTCACATATCTTGTTGATGTTGAGCCGAATTTGGCGGATGGCGATAAATTCTCACATTCCTTTATGCGTGGCGCGGCTTCAAAACTTAACATTCAAATTATGAAACTCGCAGCGAATTTGCATTTATCCAGTGGACAGTTTTTTGACAATGAAATCCCAGACAAAACGGTTAATTCTGCGATTGCAATTATCGATGACATTTTTAACGCAAGCATCAAGATTGCACACAAAAAAGGGGTGGCGGGTGATAAAGCCGAATTTGAAGCGGTTA
This sequence comes from uncultured Pseudomonadota bacterium, assembly GCA_903904275.1. GTDB lineage: Bacteria > Pseudomonadota > Gammaproteobacteria > Methylococcales > Methylomonadaceae > UBA10906. The sequence continues at coordinate 632 of CAIVBX010000215.1, read as the reverse complement.
TCAATTATCTGACTGGCAAACCCAGAACAGAACGCGAAATTATTAACTCACTGCGAACTACCCAGCCATTTAAAAATTACACAGGCAACAAATCAGCGTCAATCAAAAAAACAATTCAAGATTTAGCTTCTCAAGATGTGATTACGGAATTGAACGGCAAGTTTTCAATGACATAAATTTTTAACAAAAAGCCAAATACACTACACAGCACTACACACTACACAAATTGACCTCAACGCTTACGGCTGCGCGGCTTTATGGCACTACACACTTTACTACACAGGCACTACACAAATTCATGTTTTTCTATTTTGTGTAGCGTTGTGTAGTGCTTGTGTAGTGCCTTACTACACAAGCTCACGTTTACAGCCGTATGGCTTACAGCGATTTGTGTAGTATGTGTAGTAGTTTTTCGTGTGTATAAGTTTTTTTCTGACATAAATTCACATAATTTGGGGGTACATTTTGATTAAACTTAGACCATACCAAGATGGCGCGATTGAGAATTTAAGAAATGTTATTGCAGGCGGGCAGAAACGGATTTTGTTGCAAGCGGCTACGGGTGCAGGCAAAACGATTATTGCGTGTGAGATGATTCGACGGGCAACTCTGAAGCAGAAACGGACGCTATT
>CAIVBX010000214.1 GCA_903904275.1 uncultured Pseudomonadota bacterium | reverse complement strand
CGTTCTAAAACAAAATCTTCCAAATCGTCTATATTTTTAATTTCATTTTCTGAAATTGCATAACTCGATACCGTTTCGACTTGGTTTTTATTTCCTAAAATCAATGGATGCCACGAAGGTAATGTTTCACCGCCATTCAATAATCGATAAGCACACGTTTTTGGTAGCCATTGATATTGATAAAAACTTACATCATGCAAATCCAAACAATCGGGAACAAATTTTGCGCGTTCATGATATTTTTTGCAGCGACAAGTTTGCAAATCCAATAATTTACACGCGACGCTGGTAATATAAATTTCATCTGTTTCTTCATCTTCAAGTTTATGCAAACAACATTTTCCACAACCATCGCACAATGATTCCCATTCGCTGCTTGTCATGTCTTCTAATGTTTTTGTTTCCCAAAAATTGTTCATTTCCATAACTCCCAAACAGGTTTTACCGAATTAGGAAGTGGAGCTAATCGCCCTAAATCAATCCATTGATTTTCAGGACTGTGAAAGTCCGAACCCACAGAACCCACTAATTCAAATTGATTAGCGTAATTCGCTAAAATTCGCATTTCATCTGGATTATAACGACCCGTAACAATTTCCATAGCCAAACCGCCTGCATTTTTAAACACCGTTAGCATTTTTTTCATGCGTGTTGTCGTCAATTTATAACGCAATGGATGAGCAACAACGGGAATACCGCCAGCATCTCGAATTGCTTGAATGACGGTTTCTAAAGGTGTCCATGTTGTCGAAACATAAGCAGATTTACCATCGCCTAAATAACGATCGAAGGCTTCTTGTAAGGTCGAAACATGAAATTGTGAAACTAAAAAATGAGCAAAATGTGAACGTGTAATCATGCCATCAATAGGGGATTTCTGAACAAAATCGATTGCGCCTGAAATGCCTTTTTTTTCTAATTTCACCGCGATTTTTTCAGCTCGCTGTTGTCGCATGATTTTGGCTTCATGAATTATTTTTTGTAGCGATTCATGTTGTGGTTCGATATTCAAACCCACAATATGCAGACATTGTTTTTCCCATTGTGTTGAAATTTCGATGCCATTGATTAAAGTTATTTTTAATTCATCGGCACACATTTTTGCTTCGGCTAATCCATCAATTGTATCGTGATCTGTTAGTGCTAATGTTGTAACGGCATTTTTAGCAGCGCGTTTTATGAGTTCCGTCGGTGAAAAATCACCATCTGAGGTGGTGGAATGGCAATGTAAATCGTAAAGTTCTGTCATTTAATGTGATTTTTTGAAAAAGTGGCAAACCATAAACGGTTCGCAATTTCGTCATTATAAGGTTTTTAGCCATTAGAAGGCATAGCCTAAACGCGGTAAAGTCATAATGCGTTATAATTGCGAAAATTTTTTAACTTTTGTAAAACGACATGACTGAATTATTGCAAGACGAACAAGACCAAATCCGCCAACGCCGTGAAAAATTAACGGCTTTGCGCGAAGAAACCATTGCTTTTCCAACCGATTTTCGCCGCGATGTCGTCGTCGGTGAATTGCTCGCAAAATATGGCGAAAAAACTAAAGAAGAACTCGAAACCGAACATTTGCGTGTAAAAATCGCAGGTCGCATGATGACGCGCCGCATTATGGGCAAAGCAAGTTTTAGCCATTTGCAAGACATGTCAGGGCAACTGCAAGTTTATGTGGCGCGAGATAATTTGCCTGAAGGCGTTTATAACGACCAATTCAAAAAGTGGGACATCGGCGATATTTTGGGCGCAGAAGGTGTGTTGTTCAAAACCCAAACAGGAGAACTCAGCGTAAAAGTCGATAACATTCGCTTACTCACCAAAGCCTTGCGTCCGTTACCTGAAAAATTCCACGGTATTGCTGACCAAGAAATCAAATATCGTCAACGGTATTTAGATTTAATCATGAGCCAAGAATCGCGTAATACGTTTTTGATTCGTTCAAAAGTGGTTGGTTATATTCGGAATTTTTTGACTGAACGCGCGTTTTTAGAAGTCGAAACACCGATGATGCAAGTCATTCCTGGTGGTGCGACGGCGCGACCTTTTACCACGCATCACAACGCGCTCGACATGGACATGTTCTTGCGAATTGCGCCCGAATTGTATTTGAAACGTTTAGTCGTCGGCGGCTTTGAGCGTGTGTTTGAAATCAACCGTAATTTCAGAAACGAAGGTTTATCAACGCGCCACAATCCTGAATTCACTATGCTTGAATTTTATCAAGCCTACGCGGAATATCATGAATTGATGGATTTGACCGAAGAAATGTTACGCGGTATTGCCCAAGAAGTTTTAGGGCAAACCGTGATTACTTATCAAGATGAAGAATACGATTTCGGCAAACCGTTTGCGCGAATGACGGTGTTTGATTCGATTTTGCATTTCAATCCTGATTTAAAACCTGAAAACATTGCAACTCGCGAAGAAGCTCTAAAAGTCGCTGAAAATCTAAAAATCCCTGTGAAAGACGGTTACGGTTTGGGCAAAATTCAAATCGAAATTTTTGAAAAAACGGTTGAAAGTCGTTTGATGAATCCAACGTTTATTACCGCGTATCCTGTGGAAGTTTCACCGCTTGCACGTCGCAACGACAACGACCCACACGTTACCGATAGATTTGAATTTTTTGTTGGTGGTCGTGAAATTGCCAACGGTTTCACCGAGTTAAACGATGCCGAAGACCAAGCGGCGCGTTTCCAACAACAGGTGAACGAAAAAGAAGCCGGTGACGATGAAGCCATGCACTTTGATGCCGATTACATTACCGCACTTGAACACGGTATGCCGCCAACAGCAGGCGAAGGCATTGGTATCGATAGATTGGTGATGTTGTTCACCGATTCGCCATCAATTCGTGACGTACTTTTGTTCCCACACATGCGCCCAAAACACGATTAAAACAATGTCCGATTTTCAACTTCATCCACAATTACAAAAAGACTGTTTCGTTTTAGGGAAATTTGAGCTTTGCCAAGTTTTACTCATGAATGACAGTCAATTTCCGTGGTTCATTTTAGTACCACAGCGTGCCGATATTCGTGAGATTTATGAATTAACGGACGAGGAGCAAATTTTATTGATTCAAGAATCAAGTTATTTGGCAAAAAAATTAGCGGAAATTTTTAATGCGGATAAGTTGAATATCGCAGCGATTGGAAACGTTGTGTCGCAATTGCACATTCATCATATTGTGCGTTATGAAAATGATAAAGCGTGGGCTGCGCCAATTTGGGGAAAATTTGCTGCTGTGCCTTATACGGAACAGCAGCAAGTTTTACTTTTAGAAAAATTAAAGCTGCTTGATTTATTGAACTAAGAATTCTGTAAAGAAAGCGTCTTTAAATCCGCCACTTGGCAAATGTGAATAATCTTTCTTTTTATCCTTTTTAGGATGTGCGTCTGGTGGTGTGACAGCTGCCGCTGCTTCAGCTTCCTCATCAATCCCTTCTGCTTTATCAATTGTTCTATGAATCGTTTCAATAGCTTCTTGTCTCAATGCTTCGCGTTGTTCCATTGTTTGTACACTGTCCATTGAACGGTCGCTAAATAACATAATCAATTCATGTTTGATAGCTGGCATGTGTTTTTTGATTGCTATTTCTGTTGACACACCGTCAATTAACATTTGCACGTTAATCGATAGATACTTTTTATTTTCCTGTAAATTAACTACAAATTTTGGCGTAATTTCCAAATAAGTAGGTCCTCCTTTTGACTCCCCTTCTCCGCCGCCTTCATTTGCAAACGCAAAATTTGACATAAATAACAAGCTAAATAGCAGCATAAATAAACGCATAAAACACTCCAAAACAAAATTAAAAAATGGTTTGTTTAGTATAAACGAGAAGTCTCTTCATTCTACTGAATATGATGTCGAATAAAATGTTCTGCACGATTTAATTCAATTTGGATTTGTTCAGTTAAATGTTTAATTTTTTCTTCATCCTGTTTAATGGCAGCATGTTCAAGTTGTTCGGCTAATCCCGCCAAAATAACCGCTCCAACATTGTATGCCGAGCCTTTTATTTCATGTGCAACAGCTTTAACGTTTAACGTTTTTTCTTCAACAGCGGCAATAAGTTTCAATTTTAAAGGTGCAAGTGAATCACAAAACATATTTAATAATTCCATGATAATTTCTTGGTCATCATCAAACATTTCAGTAAGGCAGTGAATTTCAATAGGACAATTTTTAGAATCATTTTCATTTATTTCTGGCAACCATTTGTTTAAAACGGTAGCCAATCCATCAATGTTAATCGGTTTTGAAATGTAATCATCCATTCCTGATTCTAAACAATATTCTCTGTCACCTTCGATGGCATTTGCGGTCATTGCAATAATGGGAATATGTTTTCGGGTATTCGATTCTTGTTCACATTTTCGGATAAGATGAGTCGCTTCAAAACCGTCCATAATTGGCATTTGGCAATCCATTAACACCAACGAATAAGGTAACGTTTCTAACGAATCAACTGCTTCTTTGCCATTATTAACGATGTGAAGTGTATAACCTAATTTGTGCAAAATATGTTTAGTAACTTGTTGATTTACCAAATTATCTTCAACTAATAAAATCAATTGTTCATGCTGTAATTTGCTATAAGAGATGTTTATAGCAGGACGAACTAGGTTTTCGATTTGTTTCGATTCTTCAGGATGTAGAATGCTAACAATTGCATTAAATAATGCCGATTGTTTAACAGGTTTAACCAAAACACTGGCAACTCCACTTTCAAGAAGTTGCCGCTTAAAATTGATGTCAATAGATTCTTGACAAGCAATCATCGGCAAATTTTTAAATGCTTCATTAGAATGAATTAGCGTAATCATTGGTAAAACTTCATCTATACTCAATTCTGCAAATAACACGGCATCATAGTTTTGATTAAGTGATTGCACGTCTTTAAGAATGTATAGCATTTCGTCAATGTTATCCGTTGTATTGACTAAAATTCCCCATGCACATAAATATGCTAAATAAATATCGTGATACCCCGTGTTTTTACCAACGACTAACACCCGTTTTCCGCGTGATTTTTCAATTGAAAATTGATGAGTTTGTTTTCCAATTTGAAACGGCAATTCAATCCAAAATGTTGACCCTTCGCCTAATGCACTGTCTAAACCAATTTCTCCCTTCATCAATTCAACCAGGCGTTTTGAAATAGATAAACCTAAACCTGTCCCTCCATATTTTCGGGTTGTCGAACTATCAGCTTGTGAAAAAGGTTGAAATAAACGCTCTTTTGTTTCGGGTGAAATACCGATGCCAGTATCAATGATTTCTATCCGAATTCGCACGATGTCATCAATTTTTTCTGCTAATGTTGCATTAAGATTAACAGAGCCTTTTGTGGTAAATTTAACAGCATTGCTTAAAAAATTCAGCAAAATCTGCCGTAATCGCATCGGATCACCAATCATTCTTTCTGGTAAAACAGGGTCAATAAATGTCATCAGTGATAACGATTTTTCATAAGCCTTTTTTGTCAAAACATCCGCGCTGCCTTCCAATACATTTTGTAATGAAAATTCCGTTTCTTCAATTGTTAACTGTCCCGCT
>CAIVBX010000213.1 GCA_903904275.1 uncultured Pseudomonadota bacterium | reverse complement strand
GATTCACGTTTTTATTCTTTTCGCCATGAAAAACAAACAGGACGCATGGCGACATTGATTTGGCGAACGTAACATGATTATTAAACATCTTGGCGTTCAGCCTTATGAAAACGTGTGGCACGAAATGCAACATTTCACACAAAATCGCACGTCTGAAACGCTTGATGAAATTTGGCTTGTGGAGCATTTTCCCGTTTTTACATTGGGTTTGAATGGTCGGCGTGAACATTTGTTAAATGTACGCGATATTCCTGTTTTGCAAACTGACCGAGGTGGACAAGTCACTTATCACGCACAAGGTCAGGCTGTGGTTTATGTCCTATTTGATTTGAAACGCTTGAATTTAAACAGCCAGCAAATTGTGTCACACCTTGAAAATGCGATGATTCAAACGTTGGCGGATTTTCAAATTTCCGCTGAAGCAAAAGCTGACGCACGCGGTGTTTATATTCAACATAAAAAAATCGGCTCAATCGGTTTGCGAATTAAAAAAAACGGTTGTTATCATGGGTTGAGTTTAAATAATGATATGGATTTAACGCCGTTTCAATTTATCAATCCGTGCGGTTACGAAAATTTAGAAATGACAAAACTGGCAAATTTTGGCGTGATTGTTGAAACATCAAACCTTGCCGAGCAAATCGCTTTTAACTTAATTAAAGAAATTGAATGAATAATTATCACGCTCCATCACGCGCGACACCTGAAACGCATCAGCGTAACAGCGAAAAATTAGCGCGAATTCCGATTAAAGTTGAACCGAAAGAAACTACACTTCGCAAACCTGAATGGATACGCATTAAATTACCATCGGGACAAGAAACCGCGAAAATCAAACAGCTTTTACGCGAAAGTCAGTTACACACTGTTTGTGAAGAAGCGGCGTGTCCGAATTTAGCGGAATGTTTTAAGCACGGCACAGCAACATTTATGATTATGGGCGATTTATGTACGCGCCGTTGTCCGTTTTGTGATGTCGCGCATGGAAAACCTAAACCGTTAGATGAAAATGAACCGCGTCAACTTGCTGAAACGATTCAGAAAATGGCGTTGAAATATGTTGTGATTACGTCGGTAAATCGAGATGATTTGCGTGATGGCGGGGCAGGGCATTTTGCCGATTGTGTTCGAGAAATTCGTACACAAACACCGACGACAAAAATTGAAATTTTAGTGCCTGATTTTCGAGGACGAATTGAAAAAGCCGTTGACATTTTAGCCGCGCAACCTTGCGATGTGTTTAATCACAATATGGAAACCGTGCCGCGTTTGTACGAAAAAATCAGACCTGGTGCGAATTATGAAGGGTCACTTGAATTATTTCGACAATTCCACGAAGCAAAACCCGACATTCCAACAAAATCAGGTTTAATGCTTGGTGTTGGAGAAACAGAAGATGAAGTAGTGCAAGTGATGAACGATTTGTTGTTAGTCGGTTGTTCAATGTTGACATTAGGGCAGTATTTACAACCCAGCAAAGACCATACGCCTGTTGAAGAATATATTACGCCTGAACAATTTGACCGTTACGCAGACATTGCGAAAGCATTAGGTTTTAAACAAATTGCTAGTGCGCCATTAGTTCGTTCTTCTTATCACGCGGATTTACAAGCAAAATCCGTTATTTAATTTTTACATTTTTATTTTTATGACAGTTGATTATATTGAACCTGAACGCATTAAAAGTTTTGTGCGTCGAAAAGGTCGAATTACACCAGGACAAAATTTCGCGCTTGAAAATCATTGGGAACATTTTTGTTTAAATTCAGAAATGGACGTGAATTTTGCCGAAGTTTTTGGCAATGACGCGCCAATAATTATTGAAATTGGTTTTGGAAATGGTGACAGTTTGGCAAAAATGGCGGCTGAAAATCCCGATAAAAACTACATCGGAATTGAAGT
>CAIVBX010000212.1 GCA_903904275.1 uncultured Pseudomonadota bacterium | reverse complement strand
AAATTTATATTACCAGCGTCGCGTGTAAATTATTGGATTTGCAAACTTGTCGCTGCAAAAAATATCATGAACGCGCAAAATTTGTTCCCGATTGTTTGGATTTACATGACGTAAGTTTTTATCAATATCAATGGCTGCCAAAAACGTGTGCTTATCGATTATTAAACAATGGCGAAAAATTACCTTCTTGGCATCCGTTGATTTTGGGAAATAAAAACCAAGTCGAAACAGTATCGAGTTATGCAATTTCAGAAAATGAAATTAAAAATATAGACGATTTGGAAGATTTTGTTTTAGAACGTCAAACTTAAATTTTTACCATGAAAAAAATTCATCAACGCATTGAAATTCACGGCATTGTTCAAGGTGTTGGATTTCGTCCATTTGTGGCGCGGTTAGCGGCAAAATTTTCACAAAAAGGTTGGATAAAAAACACGTTTTCAGGCGTTTTGATTGCAATTGAAGGTTTAGAAAATCAACAACAAACATTTTTGAAATGCCTTCAGACGGAATTACCGCCATTCGCAGAAATTCAATCATTTAAACTGACGATGCAGCCATTAGAAAATTTTAAAAAATTTGAAATTTTGGCGAGCGTTAGTGATACCGAAAATTGGGGATTTTCATTGCCTGATATTGCAACCTGTAAAAACTGTGTTGAAGATATTTTTAATCCTCAAAGTCGTTATTTTCGTTATCCATTTACCAGTTGTTGTAGTTGTGGTGCACGTTACAGTATTTTTAAATGCCAACCGTTTGACCGACAAAATACAAGCATGGAGAAATTTATTTTGTGTCACGTTTGTGAAAGTGAATATCAACAAATGGATAATCGCCGTTTTCACGCTCAAACATTGGCGTGTGAAAATTGTGGCGTGCGACTTCGTTTTTTAGATAAATCAGGTCGTGTTTTAGCCGAAAAAGCTGCTTTAAAAATGGCGGTTGAACATTTAAAAACAGGAAAAATCATTGCATTGAAAGGCATTGGCGGTTATCAGTTGATTGTCGATGCGACGAATCAAAAAGCTGTTGAAACATTACGAGAACGAAAAAAACGTCCAATGAAACCATTTGCTTTAATGGTTCAAAATTTGGCAGAAGCTGAAACACTTTGTGAAATATCGGAAGTTGAAAAAATAGCATTAACTTCTGCGGCTGCGCCAATTGTTTTGCTAAAACGACGTGAAAAAATTGAAATCGTTGAAGCCGTTGCGCCTGAACAGAATTTACTTGGCGTAATGTTGGCATATTCGCCGTTACACCATTTGTTGTTGCATGATTTGAGTTTGCCAATTGTGGCAACAAGCGGTAATCGTTCAAACGAGCCAATTTGTATTGAAGACGCGCAAGCATTGGAAAATTTGGTAGACATAGCAGATTGTTTTTTAACACATAATCGTCAAATTTTGCGTCCGTTAGATGATTCAATTGTTCGTGAAATTAACGGAAAAATAACGGTTTTACGTCGTGCGCGGGGTTTTACGCCCTTGCCAATAAAATTACAAAAAAGCGTGGCGAATACGATTGCTGTTGGTGGACAAATGAAAAATACGGTTGCTATTAACCACAATAATCAAGCAATTTTAAGTCAGCATTTAGGCGATTTAGATTCCGAAGCAACGCGCAACCATTTTGAAAATACACTTGATGATTTGCAAAATACTAATCATTTCAAAGCGATGTGCGTGATGCACGATTTACATCCTGATTATGTTAGTACGCAATTTGCAAAAAATTTAAACATTAAACAAATTGCTGTACAGCATCATTACGCACACGCACTTTCTTGTATGGCAGAAAATGATTTATTACCACCAGCGTTCGGAATTGTGTTTGATGGTACTGGTTTGGGTATAGATGGCACACTTTGGGGGGGCGAATTTTTATCAATTCATGAAACAGGTTTTGAACGTTTTACCCATTTTAGACAATTTTCATTAGTTGGCGGTTCAAAAGCAATTCAAGAACCGCGTCGTGTTGCATTAGGATTATTATTTGAAATTTATGGAGAAAGAGCTTTTGACATGATTGATGTTTTTTCTGAAACAGAAAAAACTTTAATGAAAATGGCGTTAACCAAAAATCTGAATTGTCCAAGAACAAGTAGTGTTGGACGTTTGTTCGATGGTATATCAAGTTTACTTGAACTTTGTCATATCAATCAATATGAAGGGCAGGCGGCAATGATGCTTGAAAATTACGCTGAAAAATCAAAAACTCATGAGTTTTATGATTTCAGAATTTCTGAAAATATCATTGATTGGAAACCAATGATTGAACAACTTTTAGTTGATAAAAAATCAAAATCTAAACATTATTGCGCGGCAAAATTTCACAACACATTAGCTAAAATTTGTGTGGAAATAGCGACTTTTACAAATCAAAAAAATGTCGTGTTAAGTGGTGGCTGTTTTCAAAATGCGTTACTAACACAAAAAGTTTTTACTGAACTCACAGCCGCAAATTTTAATGTTTATACACATCAAAATGTTCCACCAAATGATGGTGGTTTAGCATTAGGGCAATTGTATGCAGCCAATTTTGAAAATTTTGGCTTATAAAAAATCAGGGAAATTTATGATTACAATTATTCAGCGCGTTACCGAAGCAAATGTGATGGTTAATGACAAAGTGATTGGCGAAATTGAGCAGGGGATTTTGGCGTTAATTGCTGTTGAAAAACACGACACCTCAGCAGTTGCAGATAGATTACTTGAACGTATTTTAAATTACCGCATTTTCGCGGATGCTGATGATAAAATGAATCTAAGCTTGCGAGATATTCAAGGCGGATTATTGCTTGTGCCGCAATTTACACTTGCGGCAAATACAAATAAAGGCAATCGTCCTAGTTTTGCATCGGCAGCCCCACCTGAATTTGGACGTGAAATGTTTGAATATGTTCAAAAAAATGCCGACCAAATTTTTAATCATGTTCAATTTGGTGAATTTGGTGCAGATATGAAAGTGAAATTAGTTAATGATGGACCAGTTACTTTTACGTTAAAAGTGTAAAAATCAGACAAAAAAATACCTCCGAAATGGAGGTATTTTTTGTTTTCTTAAATCACGCCAAGACGTTGATAAAATTAAACGTTGTTTGCAGCAAACGGATGTTTAGCTTCTTTTTTCGCAGCAACAACTTCTTTCGCAGTTGGTGTGCCAGCAACAGCGCGTTGTAACGCTTCTTTAGTCGCTTTGTAGTTGAATTCTTCGATTTTTGCGTCGTCTTCAGCTAACCAGTGAATAAATACACCAACAGAAACGAATAAATCATCAGCTTCATCAGCTGGGATTGTGCCGTCTTCAACAGAATCAGCAATAGCCATAGCGACAGCGCGTTGAGCTGGTCCAAACATTTGAACAGCTTGTTTTGAACCTTTGATTGTTACTTTGTTGAACAAAATTGTTGCTGGTTTAACCATCAAATTTGGTGCAACAACAGCTAACAATGTAGAGAAACCGTCTTTGTTGTTTGTTAAAGCCGTTGCGAAAGCTGTTTCAGCAGCTGAACCGCGTGGTCCAATGATTAAATCGATGTGAGCGATTTCATTGCCTTCGCCTACTAATGATTCGCCTACGCGTAAGTTATTGATTTTTGCCATGCTATTTTTCTCCTTTGAACAGAAAATTGATAAAACTGAATTTAAAAACGACATTACTCATGTCTCCGAGGTTTGTCTCTACTTATGGAGAGAACATTCTAAAAATGCGGTTAACACTGTTGCCACTGTTAAATCAGCTGACGTACCAGGATTTAAACCATGTGATTTAAGTTCAGCATCCATCTGATAGAGCAGCGGTTTAACCTGTTCAGGGTCATTTACGACTTCCAACTTATTGCTAAGTTCTCGCATCATAGTTGCTACCCTTGCAGAGTACCGACTCCCAAATTTTCTCTCGATATGACTATCAGAAAATTGGCTTAACAAATCTGCATAAACTGCAACTGCTGCCCAACTCTGCTCACCCCACCGATTGAAGGTGCAAGTATAACGTAAAACACCTAAATCGAAAATATCTTTATAATCACTAACGTACTGTAATGCAATCCTATCTTTGTTAGAAGACAGACGCATTGCGGCTTGTAGCGTAACACTTGCATTTTGATTTACATCTTGATTTTCAACTTCTCCCAAACCACCTGGTGAAGCTAATAAAATTGCTTTGAATGTCCAATTTGCATCGTCAATCGTTGTATTGTTTAAAACTTTTGATAATGCTTCACGCAATTTTACATTAGGATAATGTTGTACTGCGTAAATTAGAGGCGCACACAATAAAATAATTCCTAAATTTGTGTTGCAACCAACGGCTTCTCGTGTCGCTTTAACGGTGTAAAAAATTTTTTCGCCTAATGAATAACTTTCGTCACAAAGTGGAGCGGCACTGACTTCTGCACTTTTACGAAAATCATCAACAGTCATGTCGTGACCTTCAGCATAAATACTGACATTTCCGGGTTTGAAGGCTTGCAATTCAACTTCACAAGCATTTTTATAAAGTGCAATTAACGTATTTTGAGAGAGTGTCATTTGTTAAATTTAGGAAATTAGGTGATTTCACCAGCTAAGTAAGAATCGCATGATTACAATTAGCGATGTGTTAATTGTCAAATTCAAAATCAATTTTTAAAAAAATTGTTAATGACCAAAACCGCATAATTTTGTATAGTTGCCATAGATTTTTAACAACGGGATGCGTCACGACGAATCCCGTTTTGCACATTAGAAGGTAATAATTTCGATGAGTTCAGCACAATTGGTATTAGAAGATGGCACAATCTTTAATGGTGTATCGATAGGCGCGACGGGATGTAGCGTCGGCGAAGTTGTTTTTAATACTGCGATGACGGGCTATCAAGAAATTTTAAGCGATCCGTCTTACGCGCAACAAATTGTCACATTAACTTATCCACACATCGGCAATGTCGGTACAACAGATGAAGACCAAGAATCACATGGCGTTTTTGTCAGTGGTTTGGTGATTCGTGATTTACCACTTGTGACAAGCAATTGGCGCAGTCAAAAAACATTGCAACAGTACTTAATTGATAACAATGTTGTTGCCATCGCTGAAATCGATACCCGCAAATTAACCCGCATTTTGCGTGATAAAGGCGCACAACGTGGTTGCATTATCGCAGGTGGCGATGCCACACTTGAACATGCACACGCGGCTATTGAAAAATTTGCAGGTTTAAAAGGCTTGGATTTAGCCAAAGAAGTGACCACGTCTGAAAAGTATGAATGGACGGAAAACATTTGGGATTTACGCGAAGGTCACAAAACGGCTGAAAATTTAACTAAACACGTTGTCGCGTATGATTTTGGCGTAAAACGCAACATTTTACGTTTGCTTGCAAATCGTGGTTGCCGCGTCACAGTTGTTCCTGCCAAAACACCTGCTACCGACGTTTTAGCCTTGAAACCAGACGGTGTGTTTTTATCAAATGGTCCTGGTGATCCAGAACCTTGCATTTATGCAATTGACGCAATTAAAACTATTTTAGAAACGAAAACACCCGTTTTTGGCATTTGTTTAGGTCATCAATTATTAGCGTTGGCGAGTGGCGCAAAAACCGAAAAAATGAAATTCGGTCATCATGGTGCAAATCATCCTGTTCAAGAAATTGCCACTGGTCGCGTGATGATTAGTAGTCAAAATCATGGTTTTGCCGTAAATGAAGCAAGTTTGCCTGCGAATGTTGTTGCAACCTATAAATCGTTATTTGATGGTAGTTTGCAAGGCATTAAACGCACAGATTGCCCCGCGTTTAGTTTTCAAGGTCATCCCGAAGCAAGCCCAGGACCTCATGATGTTGAAGCGTTGTTTGATGAATTTATCGACTTGATGAACGCACGTTAGTTTTATTTCCCATTTCGTTCAGCATTAAAATACGAGCCTCATAGAAAAATATGCCAAAAAGAACCGACATAAAATCCATTTTATTATTAGGCGCAGGACCAATCGTAATTGGTCAAGCGTGTGAATTCGACTATTCAGGAACACAAGCCTGCAAAGCTCTACGCGAAGAAGGTTATCGCGTGATTTTGGTCAATTCCAACCCCGCTACAATCATGACCGACCCTGACATGGCGGACGCGATTTATATCGAACCGATTGATTGGCAAACGGTTGAAAAAATTATTGCTAAGGAACGCCCCGACGCGATTTTGCCGACAATGGGCGGACAAACAGCGTTGAATTGTGCATTAGCTCTCGATGAACACGGGGTTTTAGCAAAATACAACGTCGAAATGATTGGCGCGACTAAAGAAGCGATTAACAAAGCTGAAGACCGTCAGCTTTTCAATGATGCAATGGCGCGAATCGGCTTAGAAGTAGCGAAATCCAAAACTGCACATTCGATGGAAGAAGCCTTAGCCGCGCAAAAAGAAGTTGGTTATCCAACGGTTATTCGTCCGTCATTCACAATGGGTGGAAGCGGCGGCGGTATCGCATACAACAAAGAAGAATTTATCGAAATTTGTGAGCGCGGTTTGTATCTCTCGCCAACCAATGAACTGTTAATTGAAGAATCGGTACTCGGTTGGAAAGAGTACGAAATGGAAGTTGTCCGCGATACGAAAGACAATTGCATTATCGTGTGTTCGATTGAAAATTTTGACCCGATGGGGGTTCACACGGGTGATTCAATCACCGTCGCGCCAGCGCAAACCTTGACAGACAAGGAATATCAAATTTTGCGTAACGTATCGCTAGCGATTTTGCGTGAAATTGGTGTCGATACAGGTGGCTCAAACGTTCAAGTCGCTATCAATCCTGCCGACGGTCGGATGATTATTATCGAAATGAATCCGCGTGTGTCACGTTCTTCGGCATTAGCATCGAAAGCCACTGGTTTCCCGATTGCAAAGGTTGCCGCGAAATTAGCCGTTGGTTTCACGCTCGACGAATTACAAAATGAAATCACTGGCGGAAAAACACCAGCGTCCTTTGAACCATCAATCGATTACGTTGTCGTTAAAGTGCCGCGTTTCACATTTGAAAAATTCCCTCAAGCTGACGACCGTTTAACGACGCAAATGAAATCGGTTGGCGAAGTGATGGCAATCGGTCGCACGTTCCAAGAATCATTGCAAAAAGCGTTGCGCGGTTTAGAAATTGGTATCAGTGGATTAGACGAAATTACCGATTTAACAGCAGATGATGCCGCTGACAAAATCCGACGCGAATTACGTCATCCAGGCCCTGATAGATTGTTGTATGTTGCCGATGCGTTCCGTTTTGGCATGAGTGCGGCAGAAGTTCACGAAACTTGCAAAATTGACCCATGGTTTTTAGCGCAAGTTGAAGATTTGGTTTTAACTGAAAAATCACTTTCAACCAAAACGCTTTCAACCTTAAAAGAAGGTGAATTATTCCGTTTGAAACGCAAAGGTTTTTCAGATTTACGTTTAGCGAAATTACTCGATGCGTCTGAAACTGAAGTGCGTAACATTCGCCACAAACAAAACATTCGCCCCGTCTACAAACGCATTGATTCATGTGCGGCAGAGTTTGCGTCGGATACCGCTTATTTGTATTCGACTTACGAGGAAGAATGCGAAGCGCGAGTTTCTGATAAAGAAAAAATCATCATTT
>CAIVBX010000211.1 GCA_903904275.1 uncultured Pseudomonadota bacterium | reverse complement strand
CCTGAAAATAAAAAGACCGATGGTTTCGTGGTTACCATGCCTCAACTGTTCTCTCTACTATCCTTCTAGCCAGATCGTCAATACGCGCCATTCCTACTTTTTAAAAATACACTTCGAGGCAAAAACAAATGGAAAATTTTATTGCAGGGCAACGCTGGATTAGCAATACCGAATCCGAATTAGGTTTAGGGTTGATTGTCGAAAGTAGCTTTAATCGAGTTAGCGTTTTATTTCTAGCATGTGACGAAAAACGCATTTATGCCGCTGATAACGCGCCACTCACGCGTGTCAAATTTTCAATTGGCGACAATATCGAATCTGTTGACGAAGAAAAATTAACCGTTTTAAAAATTACGGAAGACAAAGGTATTTTGACTTACGTTTGTAAAAATAAAGACGACGAAACCGTTGAACTTGAAGAAATGGAATTAAGTCATCACAGTCAATTCAACAAGCCGCAAGACCGTTTATTTACAGGACAAACTGATCCGAATGCGTGGTTTTCGTTGCGTTACGAAACATGGCAACGTTTGCAACAACACGCGCAATCACCTGTAAAAGGCTTGCTTGGCGTTCGCGCGGCGTTAATTCCACATCAAATTTTTATCGCTCACGAAGCCGCAAATCGCGCTGCACCACGCATTATGCTTGCTGACGAAGTCGGTTTAGGCAAAACGATTGAAGCGGGTTTAATCATTCATCATCGTTTAATCAACGAATTAAGCAAACGTGTTTTGATTATCGTCCCAGAAAGTTTGTTGCATCAATGGCTGGTCGAAATGTTGCGCCGTTTCAATTTAAAATTCAGTATTTTTGACGAAATGCGTTGTTTGAGTGAAATTGGTGACGATGGTTTTGAGGATGACGAAAAAGCAGATTTGTACAATCAAGCGAATCCGTTTTTGTCTGAACAACTGATTTTGTGCAGCCAGTCATTTTTCTCTCATTATCCAAACCGCCAAGAACAAGCCTTAGACGCGGGTTGGGATTTGGTGATTGTCGATGAAGCGCATCATTTGGAATGGTCAGAAACCGCGCCGAGTGCGGATTATTTGTTTGTTGAACAACTTTCGCAAGTTTCACCTAGTTTAATTTTGTTGACCGCAACGCCTGAACAACTTGGCAAAGAAAGTCATTTTGCCCGTTTGCGCTTGCTAGACCCAGACCGTTTTTACAGTTTTGCGGCGTTTTTGGAAGAAGAAAAAACGTTTGAACCTGTCGCAAATGCGGCGAAATCGTTGCTTGCTGATAAACCTTTGACTGATGAAGAGCAACAAGCATTAGCCACTTTGCTCAAAGATGACAATGTGTCGAAAACATTGGCAAATTTGAATGATGAAGAAAAATCGGCGGTGGCGCGTCAAACGCTGATTAACATTTTGCTCGACCATCATGGAACGGGACGGATTTTGTTTCGGAATTCGCGCCAAACGGTGCAAGGTTTTCCTGAACGTGAGTATTTTGGTTATCCGTTAAATGGCGAAGCTAACGAAACGGATTTACAAAACGATGCGCGTTTTTTATGGCTCGTCGAAAAAGTGAAACAACCCGCAGGTAAAAAAGCGTTATTGATTTGCAAACACGCGCAAACGGCAATGGATTTGGAAGAAACATTGAAAATGAAAGCAGGCATTTCGTCAGCGGTTTTCCATGAACACATGACAATTATCGAGCGTGACCGCGCGGCGGCATATTTTGCTGACGAAGAAAGTAGCGCACGATTGTTGATTTGTTCTGAAATTGGCAGCGAAGGACGGAATTTTCAATTTTTACAGCATTTGATTTTGTGGGATTTGCCGCAAAATCCTGATTTATTGCAACAGCGTATCGGACGTTTAGACCGTATTGGACAAAAACACGTTATTCAAATTCATGTCCCGTATTTGGAAAACACTGAACAAGCGATTTTGTATCATTGGTATGACGAAGGCTTGAATGCGTTTCGGGCAAATAATTCAGCAGCACAACACGTTGCAGATTTGTTGTATGATGAATTACAAACGCTTTTGGCAAATAACGATGCGGAGAAAATCGGCGAATTTATCGAAAACACACACGCTTTAAGCATTGAAATTGAAGCCGAACTCAATCACGGACGCGACCAACTTTTAGAACTCAATTCTTGTCGCAAAGACGTTGCTGACGATTACATTGCCGAATTATCGGCGTATGAGAATGAAGGCACGCTTTGGGATTACATGGAAGAAATTTTTGATTGTTACGGTGTTGATACTGAAGAATTTGCCGAAGGTTCGCACACGCTCACGCCAAGTGAACATTTGCGTTGTGAAACGTTTCCGTATTTGAATCAAGAAGACGGGTTAAGTGTGACGGTTTCTCGCGCTCAAGCCTTAGCACGCGAAGAACTACAATTTCTAACATGGGAACATCCTCTGGTTAGCGCGTCGATGGACATGGTCATTTCAAGTGATACAGGTAACGCGACATTAAGCAGCGTCAAAAATCCCGATTTAAAAGCAGGGCAATTTTTGTTGGAATGTTTATTTGTCGTTGAACATAGCGCACCTGCTGAATTACAAATTAACCGATTTTTACCGCCAACACCGATTCGCGTGTTAATCAATCAATTACAAAAAGATGTATCGGCAGAATTTTCACATGAAAGTTTGCCCGATTGTGGCGCGAATTTCGATAAACACGCGATAACGGTATTTTTGAATAAACAGCGGAATTTGATGTTGAAATTGTTAGGCTTGGCTGAAACGCAAGCACAAATCCAAAAAGATGTAATTTGCCAAAAAGCAACCGCCATAATGCTGGAATCGCTAACCACTGAAATTAAACGTTTAGTGCGTTTGCAAAAAGTGAATCTGAGTATCAAAAACGATGAAATCGAAGATTTGAAAGATAAAACGTTATTGATTCATGAAAATATCGACATCGCACAATTGCGTCTAGATGCCGTGAGATTTATCGTTACGCGCTAATTTATTTTTGAACAGTTTGACAACGAACGCTGATAATTCTGCGTTTGTTTCAAACCCGTTTCGGACGTTTTCACCAGTGATTTATTGCTTAAACACTAATGATAATTTAATGTAATCGGTTACAAAAAACTATTTAATCAATGGACAAACATGATTTTGAATCCTGAATTATTCCTTTCTTTTTCGCCGATGCACCGTTTGCAATGGGAAGAAGCACAACAAAAAAATGTCATTTTATATCCCGAAGGGATGGTTGAATTAAATCAAAGTTCGGCAGAAATTTTGAAATTATGTGACGGTACACGCAAACTCGCGCAACTCGTGCAAGAATTAGAAATGAAATTTGAAACAACTGAATTAAAAAATGATGTGGCAGCATTTTTAGAGGTCGCCTTAAAAAATGGCTGGATTACGCAACGATAAAGATTCGATTTTCGTTAAAATGTTACCAAAACCTGTGAATTTAAACACATTTCCAGCATAAACTGGACAAACTGTCGCAACACGGTAAAATTAGCGGGTTTTTAACCCCGCTTATTTTAAGAGAATGCAATGGCGATAATTACTGTTTTAAATGGTCCAAATTTGAATTTATTGGGCATACGCGAACCTAGTCTTTACGGCAATAAAACTCTTGCAGATATTCAACACACTCTTGAAAAAGAAGCCCAACTTTTGCAACATTCGCTCACATTTCATCAAAGCAATGCAGAACATGAATTGATTGAGTTGATTCACGTCGCTTACGCGAATCGAGTAGATTTCATTATTATCAATCCTGCAGCATTTACACATACAAGCGTCGCGTTACGCGATGCGTTACTCGCAACAAAAATTCCTTTTATTGAAGTACATTTATCTAATGTTCATGCGCGTGAACCTTTCCGAAAACATTCGTATTTTTCCGATATTGCTGAAGGCGTGATTTGTGGTTTAGGCGCGACGGGTTATGAATTAGCATTACAAGCAGCACACCGAATTTTAATTAAAAACTCACTATAACTATAAAAAGAGAATCATCAGATGGATATTAGAAAAATACAAAAAATCATTGAGTTAGTGCAAAACTCCGACTTGGCTGAAATTGAAATTAAAGAAGGCGAAGAATCTATTCGCATCAACCGTTATTCATCAAATATACCTGTTTCTGCCCCTGTACATTATGCCCCCGCACCTGTTGTCGTAAATCATTTAGGTGAATCAGCGGCTTTAGTAACCAAACCTGAAATTAAAGGTCATCTTGTAAAATCCCCCATGGTCGGGACGTTTTATCGTAGTGCATCACCAGGCAGCAAAACATTTGTCGAAGTTGGAACAGCCGTTCAAGCAGGTCAAACGTTGTGCATTATTGAAGCGATGAAAATTTTGAATCAAATTGAAGCGGATAAAAGCGGAACGATTACACAAATTTGTGTCGATAACGCCGAACCCGTTGAATACGGTCAAATTTTGTTTGTGATTGAATAAGGCAACGTTATGTTCGATAAAATTGTTATCGCAAATCGGGGCGAAATTGCATTGCGAGTTTTACGCGCGTGCCGTGAATTAGGCGTAAAAGTGGTTGCCGTCCATTCTGAAGCAGACCGTGATTTGAAACACGTTCGTTTAGCTGATGAATCGGTTTGTATTGGACCTGCAAATTCCGCCGAAAGTTATTTAAACATTCCAGCCATTATCAGTGCCGCAGAAGTGACTGACGCGCAAGCCATTCATCCAGGTTATGGATTTTTATCTGAAAATGCGGATTTTGCAGAAAAAGTTGAGCAAAGTGGTTTTGTTTTTATTGGACCTAAAGCGGAAACGATTCGCATGATGGGCGATAAAATTTCAGCTAAAAATGCAATGCTTGCCGCAGGAATTCCCTGCGTTCCTGGAAATAATGACCCACTTTCAGACAACGACAAGAAAAATTTAAAACTTGCTCAAGAAATTGGTTATCCCGTGATTATCAAAGCAGCTGGAGGCGGTGGCGGACGTGGTATGCGTACAGTTCATACGGAATCTGCATTACTCAATGCCATTTCAATGACAAAAGCCGAAGCAGGCGCAGCGTTTGGAAATCCGACCGTTTATATGGAAAAATTTTTGGAAGACCCACGCCACATTGAATTTCAAGTTATGGCAGATATGCACGGAAATGCTATTCATTTGGGTGAACGTGATTGTTCAATGCAACGTCGTCATCAAAAAGTCGTTGAAGAAGCTCCAGCACCTGGAATCACTGAAGAACAACGTAAATTTATTGGTGAACGTTGTGCGAAAGCGTGTATTGATATTGGTTATCGCGGCGCAGGAACATTTGAATTTTTGTATGAAAAAGGGGAATTTTTCTTTATCGAAATGAATACTCGCGTCCAAGTTGAACATCCCGTTACGGAAATGGTCACAGGTTTTGACATTGTAAAAGAACAATTACGCATTGCGGCGGGTGAAAAATTATCGATGACGCAAGATCAAGTCAAAATTCAAGGTCATGCGATTGAATGTCGTTTGAATGCGGAAGATCCGAGAACATTCATGCCCTGCCCTGGCACAATTTCACAATTTCACATGCCTGGTGGTCCTGGAATTCGTTGCGAAACCCATATTTACAACGGTTACAAAGTGCCACCTTATTACGACTCAATGATTGGAAAATTGATTGCTCATGGTGAAACACGCGAAAGTGCGATTGCGCGAATGAATACCGCACTTAATGAAATCATTATTGATGGCATCAAAACCAACATTCCGTTGCAACATGACATTATGACTGACAGTGCGTTTGCTGACGGCGGACAAAATATCCATTATTTAGAGAAAAAATTAGGTATTTACTAGCTATTCCCAACGGCGTGCAAATTCAAAGTTTGCACGCCATTCAATCACGTTTTATTTCCTCTTTCTCAATTCATGGCTTGGCATCAACTCACTGTTACAACAACCGAAAAATCTGCGCCGAAAGTCGCTAAACATTTCACCCATTTAAAAGCCGTTTCTGTAACGTATTTAGACGCAGAAGACGAACCTGTTTATGAACCGAAAATTGGTGAAACCAAAATTTGGACAAATACGCTCGTCGAAGCTCTTTTTGAATTAGATGTTGACCCCGAATTTGTAAAATCGGAGATGAATCGAAAATTCAAAACCATTGGCGAAACATGGCAATATCAATTCATCGAAGACCAAGCATGGGAACGCGCATGGATGGAATTTTATCACCCGATGAAATTTGCAAACCGTTTGTGGGTTTGTCCAACTGACCAAGAACAGCACGAAGAAAATACGGTTTGTTTAACGCTCGACCCTGGTTTAGCTTTTGGAACAGGCACACACCCCACAACAGCGTTATGTTTAGAATGGCTCGCAAGTCATGATTTAAAAGACAAAATTGTGATTGATTACGGTTGTGGTTCAGGAATTTTAGCCGTTGCAGCCATTTTGCTCGGTGCAAAAGAAGCACACGCGGTGGATATTGACCCACAAGCTCTCACTGCAACACGCGATAATGCCTTGAAAAATGCTGTTTCTGACAAAATTCATTGTTATTTACCTAATGATTTCAAACCGTTTGAAGCGGATGTTATTTTAGCTAACATTTTGGCAAAACCGTTGATTGATTTATCTCAAAACATTTGCGCGTTAGTTGTTCAAAATGGCGATTTAGTTTTATCGGGGATTTTGGCAGAACAAGCTGACTCTGTGATTGAAGCCTATGCAGAAAAAATTGATTTCGCACCACGAGTTCAACAAGAAGATTGGATTCGTTTGAATGGTCGCAAAAAATAAAAATTTATTAAAACCTTAAAAAAGGAAAACTTATGAAAAAAGCCTGCGAAAGTTGCAGTCGTGTACATATCGGCAAACATTATAAAAGCATCCCTGTTTGGAAACGCGCTATCGGTATGATAATGATTTACTTACCAATTATTACGTTGCCGTTTATTTTTCTTAGCGCGTATTGGTCATATTGGCATTTGCTTTGGATGGGCGCAAAAGATGTTAAAACGTTGCGTGATTATTTACCTGCAAAAGAAAGTCATCGTTATGATTTGAAAACACAAATCAAAATGGAAGGTTCATTTGCGATGAGTACCTCACAATCAAAATTATTTTGGATTTTGAATTGTTCTTGGTATTGCCCAGTTAGCGTGGCGTTGTTTGAATGGCATTCATACTTAGTAAAATTGGTCGAAAATTTCTGGTGTCCGTTCACACACGCTGAAAAAGAAAACTACAGCAATGCGTGTATCGACAAATCGTTTTGGCACATTTACCCAACTGATGCCGCAAAATTACATCCAGATGATTTAAATAATCCAATTTGGAACGAAGACGCGCCAGCTAAAAAAGACGACGAATCAAATTAAAATCACGTTCACTGTTTCGCCCACTTGAACACCAGCGCAATCAGCCGAAAGTACGATATAACAATTTGCTTTGCTCATTGCGCTCAAAATGTTTGAACCTTGTTTTCCTGCCGAAATCACCGAAAAATTCCCCGCGTCATCTTGGCTCAAAATGCCACGTTGATAATCTTGCCGTCCTGCTGATTTTTTCAATATCGATTTACAAATTGCTTTGATTTGCCAAACAGATTTGAAATTTGCACCTTCTAATTTTGTCAAAGCCGATTTCACAATGACTTCAAACGTTGCCGAAACTGCAATTGGATTTCCTGGTAATCCGAAAAAATAACACGCACCAATTTTTCCAAATGCCAACGGTTTTCCTGGTTTCATGGCAACTTTCCAAAAATTCACTTCACCACAACGCGCTAAAATTTCTTTTACATAATCCGCTTCACCAACCGACGCGCCACCTGTTGTAATTATCACATCGTAATTTTTTGATGCTTCAACAAGTGTTTTTTCGAGCAAATTTTTATCATCTGGAATCACGCAGCCATCAACCACATTGTGTTTTTTGTCGTCTAACAAACCTGCTAATAAATACCGATTACTGTCGTAAATTTGTCCACTTTTTAACGTTGAATCTAACGCAACTAATTCATCACCTGTTGAAAAGAAAATAATGTTTATTTTTCGTTTAACGCAAACTTCCGAAATGCCAGCCGCTGCAAATAACCCCAAATCTGCCGCCGTGATTTCTTTGCCCAACGCGCAAAGCAAATCACCTTGTTTTACGTCTTCACCAATTTCACGAACATTTTGTTTTGTTTTGGTTTCAGCAGAAAAAATAACGTTTTCGCCATCAATTTCGACTTTTTCTTGCATCACAACCGAATCCGCATTTTCAGGTAAAACAGCCCCAGTGAAAATTCGTACACATTCACCTGTTTTTAATTCACCTTCAAACGGTTTTCCCGCCCATGAAATGCCGATATTTTTTAAAATGGTGGTTTCATTTTGGTTTAAATCTGAACTTTTTAACGCATAACCGTCCATTGCCGAATTGCGTTCAGTTGGTAAATAAATTTTTGCAAAAACGTCTTCGGCTAAAACGCGCTTTAATGCGTCTTTCAAAGGCAAGTTTTCTGTTTCGTTTAATGGAAAAATCGCATCATCAATTTTTTGTTGTGCTTGAGAAACAGAAAGTAACGGTTTTTTTTCAGTAATAACACAAGATTCAAGAGTCATAATTTTAAAAAGTGGTGAAAAATAAAATTAGCAATTTCAGCAGGTTGATTTAAATTTAACTGTGGTAAATTCGTGTTAAGTTCAACGTCGCTCGCAATTGCAATAATGTGTGAATCATTCAAATGCAAAAACGGTTTATTCAATTCAGCGCGATGCAATTCAATTTTTGGAACAGGCGCATCTCTAAATCCTTCCACCAAAATTAAATCCGTTTCAGTTGGATTAAAAATTGCGATTTGTTCTTTTAAAGTGGGTTCAATTTGGTTTTCAAATTCTTCAATTATCACGCGCCGATGTTTTGAAACTAAAACCATCGGCGTTGCACCAGCATGGCGCAAACGAAAACTGTCTTTTCCCGCGTGGTCAATTTCAAAATCGTGGTGGCTATGTTTTATCACGCCGATTCGCAAATTTTTTGCTTTTAATAACGGAATCAATTGCGTCAAAAGTGTCGTTTTTCCCGTGCTGCTTGCAGCCGCGAAACCAAGTAATGGAATTTTAAGATTTTGCATAATGCGTGAAATTCGTGTGAAAGAGAAACTACAGCAATGTTACATCGTCATCAAAAAGTCATAAACAGATTGTTAAAATCCATTTTTGAAAAATATCACGCATTCCAAAATGAAAACTAAAAAAGTCGGCTTAAAATTAAGATTAACGCTCGGTTTTTTCGCAAAAGTTACATTAGGTTTTTTCGTCATCATCAGTTTGATGGTCATTATGACGGCGGCAACGATAATTAACTACGCAAAAATTGAAACGGATTTACAAAAAATTAAAGATGTTTTTTTGCCTAATGCTTTGTTATCTGGACAAATGGCGCGTGATGTTGTCCAAACTCAGCAATTTTTAACATCAGTTGCGGCGACAAAAAGTGACGCTGCCTACATTGATGCTGAACGCGCCAGAGAAGATTTTAAAAATGGACTTGAACAATACCGTCAATATGTTGCAGATGATGAGAAAAAACTAAAAGCCATCGACACGCTCGAAATTAGTTTTGATTTGTTTTATAGCGACGGGAAACGGATGACTGAAGCCTATTTGCATGAAGGCGATGAAGCAGGAAGTCAAATTTTAGAAAGTTTTGACAAAGCCGCGACAAAATTATCTTCACAAATGATTCGCTTGCGAAATAGTGAATCGAACGGCGCAAAAGACAGTATTCAAAATATCTTTGATAAAACACAACAAATGCGAAATATGTTGTGGATTATGGCAAGCATTGCAACATCATTGGCAATCGGAATTGCCTTTTTGTTAAATCGTTATTTAGGCAAAGAATTAGGTATTGCTCCGCTTGATGTTAAAAGCATGGCACACGAAATTTCACAAGGCGATTTATCGCGTGATATTCAATTAAAACCGAAAGATAACAACAGTGTTTTGCATTCCATAAAACAAATGCAACAAGAATTATTAGGTCGTCGTACCGCTGATCACGAAGCCGCTTATGAAATTTTACGCATTAAAATTGGATTAGATAATGCAAAAAAGGGAATTATGATGGCGGATAACGACCGAAATATTTTTTACCTAAATGAAGCGGCAAAAAAAATACTGCGTGTTTATGCTACTGAAATTGAAGATAAATCGATGCAATTTAATGTTGAAAATTTGATTGGATTGAATATCGATGTATTTCATAAAAATTCGGAACATCAAATGAAAATGCTCGATTCAATGGAAGAGAGCATTTTTTCGTATGCAAAATTAGGAAGTCGCACGATGACTGTCGTTGCAAGTGCTATTTTAAACGATGTAGGTCAACGATTAGGCACAATTGCAGAATGGTACGATTGCACGGCAGAAGTTGTTGTTGAAAAAGAAGTGTCAGAAATTGTTAAAGCTGCAAGTCGTGGCGATTTTTCTCAACGATTTAATTTGGAAGGTAAAGAAGATTTTTTACTTGAATTAACACAAGGTTTGAATCAATTACTCAATACTTGCGAAGCAGGCTTAAAAGATATTGCTCACGTTTTATTCGCCATTTCGCAAGGCGATTTAACTAAAAAAATTGATACGAATTACGAAGGAACGTTTGGCAAATTAAAAGACGATACGAATTTGACGGTTGATAAACTCAAAGTTTTAGTTGAACAAATTAAACACGCCGCGGATAGCATTTACATCGGTTCAAAAGAAATTGCCTCTGGAAATAACAATTTATCGCAACGAACCGAATCGCAAGCAGCTCATTTAGAAAAAACCACCGTGAGCATGGCGCAATTTACAAATGTTGTGCAAAGCAACTCAAATAATGCCAGACGTGCTGATGAATTAGCGATTAACGCCGTTGAAATTGCAACACAAGGCGGTTTAGTGGTGAAAAATGTCATTTCAACGATGAGTAACATCAATGAATCTTCACATCGTATCGAAGATATTATTACCGTTATTGACGATATTGCCTTTCAAACCAACATTTTAGCGTTAAACGCCGCCGTTGAAGCCGCTCGCGCGGGTGATCAAGGAAAAGGTTTTGCGGTTGTCGCAGTTGAAGTTCGTAATTTAGCGCAACGTTCAGCAATTGCTGCTGATGAAATTAAACGCTTAATTGCAGATTCTGTGACACAAGTCAGCGGAGGCAGCCAACTCGTTGCAAAAGCAGGCGATACGATGAATCAAATTATCGATGCCATTGGCGAAGTCACAACAATTATGACTGAAATTAACGGAGCATCAGCGCAACAAAATTTAGATATTGGACGCGTTAATAATGCCATTATTGAAATGGAATCCGTGACACAACAAAATGCGGCACTCGTTGAAGAATCTGCTGCTGCCGCAGAATCACTTGAAGAACAAGCTGAAAACTTAGCTGCCGTTATTGGTAGTTTCAGAATATAAACCTCAAAATTTACTTAATTTTATAGACCTTAAATCATGCCTAATTTTATTATTCTTGTCGTTGAAGACGAAGATGCTATTCGTGAAATGTTAATCGTTGTATTGGAACAAGCAGGTTTTACTGTTCAAGCGGCATCGAATGCTGATGACGCGCAACATTTTTTAAATGATACATTGCCTGATTTAATTTTATTGGATTGGATGTTGCCAACAATTAGCGGTGTGGAATTTGCGCGTCGCCTGCGAAAAGAACCTATTTACCAAACGTTGCCAATTGTTATGCTGACGGCTCGCGGTGAAGAAGAAGATAAAATTCGCGGTTTTGGCTGTGGTGTTGATGATTACATGACAAAACCTTTTTCGCCGCGCGAATTAGTCGCTCGATTACGCGCTGTTTTACGTCGTAGCAGCAAACACCAATGGTCGCCGAAAATTACAATTGGGGACTTAATGCTAGACACGGAACAACATCGTTTAACGATTGCTGAACAAGTCGTGGATGTTAGCCCAACAGAATTTCGTTTGATGCAATTTTTTATGACGCATCCTGATAAAGTGTTTAATCGCACGCAATTACTCGATCAAGTTTGGGGACGTAGCGTTTATATTGAAGAAAGAACAGTTGATGTTCACATTCGCCGTTTGCGAAAAATTTTAGAAATTCATGAACGTGAAGATCTGGTTCAAACGGTTCGGGGTTTTGGATATCGTTTTTCAATCAATCAATAAATTACATATTTCCCCCTATTTGCCGATAAATTTGGTTAAATTTATGTTCACGAAATTGGGGGAAACATGGTTGAAATTTTATCATCTGGCGCAAAATCATTAACTAACTATGTTGGTTCAAAAATCCTTGCAGGTATTGAATCATCGCCAACAAATAATGCCGTTGTTACAAATCCAACAACTCAAAATAACGAATCATTTACGCAGAATGTTTTACAAACATTAAAAAATTTAGGTGTCGATACATTAGATAATTCCTCTGGAAACGCAAAAATAGCGATTCAAACGTTCACACAAAATTTATATCAAGCATTGACGCGAAATAACGATACCGCGCCACCGCTTTCCAATGTTAATAACATCGAATCCGCAAATACAACTGTACCAACATCTCTCATTATTTCTGGTGGCTCAAATTTCAAATACAGCGTTGATTTTAGCGATGCGAATTTAGGCGATTTTTTACCCAGTGTTCAAGCAAATATCAAAACAGCTCTTGAAAATATCGGCAAATATATTCGTTCCGATGCAATATTTAATTTGAAAGTTCTTAGTACCCATGATGATACAAGTATGTTGGCGCAAACTAATGCGGTTGTTGTTAAAACAGAAAATAATCCTGACAACGCAAATGCTGACACGCTATTTATCGCCGATTCTATACGCGGAGCTGATTTTAATCCGACTCTTAGCGATTCAAAACTCTATATCAATTCGACAAAATTGAATCAAATGTCTTTCACGGGGTTGCCAACGCCTGATAAATACGATTTAACCAGCATCTTAACGCACGAAATTTTTCATGGATTAGCTTTTACAGGTTTGGCAGATGTACCACCAGAAGCAAATGTGAATAATTTAAAAACTGGTTACGATAGTTTGATAACAAAAAAAGACGATGGTTCACTTATTTTTGTCGGTCGTCATGCTGAAACGGCAAATGCGGGAAATCCTGTTCCGTTGTCTTCTGCTGAAGAAGTAACAGGCTCTTCTTATTATCATGTCGCTATTCCCAACGATTTAATGTCATCCTCAATACGGAAAAATGAAGTTAAAAGCATTTCCAATTTAGATGTCGCAATGCTTGAAGATATAGGTGTTAGTATTACAGGAGTTTTACCTACAAATTCAAACATTAAAACAGCTTATAGCCAACCCAGTACATTTTTGAATTCAATTGAATCACTGGCAAATAACCAAGCGTTACAAAGTGATTTCACGCAATTGTTTCAATCATCTGATAAGGGCGAGACAACCCATTTTCAAAACTTTCTGACGCAATTAAGCGCGAGTTTTAATCAAGTGCCAAGCATTCAAACGGGAATGGGGTCTCTTTTTTCAGCAGCGGCATAAATGTTCCATAAGAAAACACGCAAAATGCTCATTCAATTGAAGTAAAATGCTCATTCAATTTTATAAAAGGAAAAACTATGAGCAATTTACCAAAATGTCCAAAATGTAGCAGTGAATTCACTTACGAAGATGGTGAAATGCTTATTTGCCCAGAATGTGGAAATGAATGGGATAAAAATGCCGCTTCTGACGCTGAAGAAGAAAAAGTCGTCAAAGATGCAAACGGCAATGTTTTAAAAGATGGCGATATGATTACGGTGATTAAAGATTTAAAAATCAAAGGTTCATCATCGGTTGTCAAAGTTGGCACAAAAGTCAAAATCATCCGTCTAGTTGATGGCGACCACGATATTGATTGCAGAATCGAAGGCATTGGCGCGATGCAATTGAAATCGGAATTTGTCAAAAAAGTATCATAAAACGTTTAGAGAATTTTCAAAATGGCACTTTATGTTTATAAATTCGGCGGCACGTCGGTAGGTTCAGTCGAACGTATCAAAGCCGTCGCCGAGCGCGTTAAAAAAGTTCATGACGCAGGCGATTCATTAGTTGTGGTGTTATCTGCGATGAGTGGCGAAACCAATCGTTTAATTGGTTTAGCCAAAGAAATGCAAGAGCATCCAAACGAACGCGAATTAGATGCAATGGTTTCAACGGGCGAACAAGTCACCGTTGCGTTGCTCAGTATGCGTT
Source organism: uncultured Pseudomonadota bacterium (assembly GCA_903904275.1). Classification (GTDB taxonomy): domain Bacteria; phylum Pseudomonadota; class Gammaproteobacteria; order Methylococcales; family Methylomonadaceae; genus UBA10906. The sequence continues at coordinate 788 of CAIVBX010000211.1, read as the reverse complement.
TAAATGAAATTGGTTGCCCTGCGTGTTCGTACACAGGCACACAAGTTAAAATTTTAACCGATAGCAGTTTTACCAAAGCCCGAATCAAAGACATCGATGACAAACGCATTCGCGCAGATTTAGCCGAAGGCAAAGTGGTTGTGGTTGCGGGTTTTCAAGGCGTTGACGAAGACGGCAATATCACAACGTTGGGGCGTGGCGGTTCGGATACAACGGCTGTTGCATTAGCGGCGGCATTGAAAGCCGATGAATGCCATATTTATACCGATGTGGATGGCGTTTATACCACTGACCCGCGCGTTGAACCGAAAGCGCGTCGTTTAGACAGAATCACGTTTGAAGAAATGCTCGAAATGGCGAGTTTAGGTTCAAAAGTGTTGCAAATTCGCTCGGTTGAATTTGCAGGAAAATACAATGTTGCATTGCGCGTGTTGTCTTCATTTGCAGAAGGCAATGGCACGTTAATTACTTATGAGGAATCACAAATGGAAAGTGCGTTAATTTCAGGTATTGCTTTTAATCGTGACGAAGCGAAATTAACCATTACGGGCGTGCCTGATTTGCCAGGAATTGCGTTTAAAATTTTAGGACCGATTGCGGATGCGAATATCGAAGTCGATATGATTGTGCAAAATATCGCCGCTGATGCGACAACGGATTTTACTTTTACCGTGCATCGCAATGATTTTGCGCGAGCAAAAACGATTTTAGAATCGATTTGTGCGGACTTAGGTGCGCGAAAAGTGTCGGCCGATAACAACATTGTTAAAGTATCGATTGTCGGCGTG
>CAIVBX010000210.1 GCA_903904275.1 uncultured Pseudomonadota bacterium | reverse complement strand
AGTACCATCAGAAACAGGTACTACTGTATTGGCTGGCAATGTAGGAGAAGCAGTTACCGTAATCATAAGTGTTTAACCTTTTTTAATTTAGTAGGCGGCGTAGCCTGTTAATTTTTTGCGTCCTAAGCGGGAAGCGTGTTCATCTTGTTCCGCTTGTTCACGTTTATTTTCATGTTTTTGTTCAATTTTTAAAGCAGATTCGCGGACTTTTTTAATCGTTTGCGTGCTGTGATGCGAGTATTCCCACATTTTGCGATTAAGTTGAACGTGTTGTTCCATGTTTTTTAAGATTTTTTCTTGTCCCGCAATCGCAATGTCTAATTTATCGATGAACGAGCGGAACTCGATTAACCGTGAAACCTGAACGCCATTACGCGCAAAAGCGTTGCATTTATCGACATAATCACCGCGATAATGTGTTAATCCATCAACTTGTCGTTTCATTTCAGAATGTTGTCGCTGCGATTGCCCAAGCATTTCCAAGGCTTTTTGTTCTTGATTTGCTTTAATATCAACAATCAATTCCAACCGTTTTGATCTTTTTTTCATGATAAAAACTCGCTTAACGTAAATTTAATAACAATTCGAGTTGATACAAACTTTGTTCAATGTTCACAGAAACATCCATATCTTGTTGTAAAAAATCGACAATTGCAGGCCGTTTTGCAATCGCTTGATCAATGCGCGGGTCAGAACCTGGTTGATATGCACCAACACTGATTAAATCTTTATTTTGTTGATAAAGTGAATATAAACGACGTAATTCACGCGCCAATTTCAAATGATTGGCATCAGAAATATCTGTCATTACACGACTAATCGAGGCTTCAATATCAATCGCAGGAAAGTGTCCCGATTCAGCTAATTCGCGTGATAACACAATATGTCCATCTAAAACGCCTCGTGCCGCATCTGCAATGGGATCGTTATTATCATCGCCTTCTGTTAAAACAGTATAAAACGCGGTAATCGAACCACCACCTTCATCCGCATTTCCTGCACGTTCCACCAAATGGGGCAATTTTGCAAATACCGAAGGTGGATAACCTTTCGTTGCAGGCGGTTCATCAATTGCCAAAGCAATTTCGCGATGCGCTTGCGCAAAACGAGTTAACGAATCCATCAAAAGTAAAACATCTTTACCTTGATCACGAAAATACTCTGCCACACTTGTCGCCAACAATGCACCGTGAACACGCATTAACGGTGGACAATCAGCTGGACTTGCAATGATGACTGCGCGTTTCAAACCTTCTTCGCCCAGAATTTTCAACACGAATTCATTCACTTCTCGACCACGTTCACCAACCAAGCCAACTACAACAATGTCTGCATTCGTGAATTTCGTCATCATGCCAAGCAAAATACTTTTACCTACGCCTGTCCCCGCAAACAAGCCCATCCGCTGTCCACGTCCAACCGCTAAAATCGAATTGATAGCGCGAACACCAACATCTAAAGGCTCACGAATTGGTTTGCGTGATAATGGGTTAATGGGTTTGCCCGTTAATGAAACTTGCGCGGTTGTTTTCAATGTACCTTTATCGTCTAGCGGATTTCCTGCGCCATCTAAAACTCGACCTAATAAACCAAAACCGACTTTTGCCAAACTATTTTTGCCCATTGGAATAACACGGCAATCGGGTTCTAAACCATACACTTCAGCGGTTGGCATTAAAAAGACTTTTGAACCCGAAAAACCTACGACCTCAGCTTCAATCATCCGTCCACTTTTCGTTTCAATTTCACAACGTGAACCAATCGCTGCACGACAACCAATCGCTTCTAACGTCAAACCGACCATTCGCGACAGTTTTCCTTCAACAATCAACTCGTGAGGTGTATCGGCACGTTCGGCATAAGGCTTTAATCTTTCTAGCCAAATTGATGAGCGATTAGCGGTTGGAATCATTTTTTAGCCTCATCGTGTTGAATAAAATCTTCACCAAACATCGATTCTAAAACGGCATTTAAGCGATTTTCGACTGTCGCATCGACATGAGAAATTTCAGTTTCTACTTTGCAACCACCGCGCGTAATTGACGCATCTTCGATAATTGTCCAAGCCGATGGCGATTCACCTAAACCTAAATTAAAACTGACTAAATCAGCATCTTCAGGATTCAAATAAAGTTTCACGTTTTGCGAAGCAATAGGCAAAGCGGCGATAGCCGCTTTTACCGCTGCAGTTACTTGTCCAGAATCCAATTCAATTTCACGATGCAAAATGTGTTTGGCAATTTTGACGGACAAATCAGCCAAAGCATGTTCTACGCTGTCATCAAGGTGTTTAAATGGTGTTGAAAAAGATTCAAGTAAATTAACAAGTTGCGTAGTGCGTACTTCAATCAAATGCACATTTTCATCGTAACCTTTTTTTGAACCTTCAACAAAACCCGCTTGATAACCTTCTTGTTTGCCTAGCGCAAATCCTTCGGCGTGAGCTTGTTTTTGAATAGCTTCAATTTCTTCAACGGTCAATGTTGGCGCAGGCGGTTCTTCTTCGACAATTTCAGGTTCGATAATTTTTTGTGGTTTCTCATCTTCATTGAAATATGGCGTCGTCCATAAACGCAACGACTCTAATTCAGCCGCCGAAAAACGTGGACGATTAGACGAAGTCATCTGATGAACCACCTAAGCTAATTTCACCCGATTCTGCCAAACGTTTCGCAATGGCAAGAATATCTTTTTGTGCTTGTTCAACATCGCTAAGTTTTGCAGGTGGCGAGGCTTCCAAATCGTCGCGTAACATTTCAGCAGCACGTTTTGACATATTCGAGAAGATTTTTTCTTTAAGTGCTTCATCCACACCACGCAATGCAAGAAGTAAATTGCCTGTTGCAACTTCACGCAACATGGTTTGCATTCCTCGATCGTCAATGCCAATAAGGTCATCGAAAGTGAACATTTTTTCTTGAATTTCTTGTGCTAATTCAGCACGTTGTTCGGTGATTTGAGTCATTACTGCTTCAGTAGCAGCAGTTTCCATGAAGTTCAAGATACTTGCAGCCGTATCGACACCACCCAAACTGGTTGATTTTACATTGTCAGAACCCGTCAATTGTTTTTCCATAATTTGGTCTAATTCGCGTAACGCTTGCGGTTGAATACCTTGCATCGTTGCTATACGAATCATCAAATCAGGTCGTAACGTATCAGGGAAATACATCATCACTTCCGCCGCTTGCTCTGCATCCATTAACGACAATAACGTGGCGATAATTTGCGGATGTTCTGCGCGAATCATATCGGAAATGGAACGTGAATCTAGCCATTTCAGCTGTTCGATACCTTTCGAGCTGCCGCCTTGGAAAATTCTATCCAAAATGCTGTTCGCTTTATCAGCACCTAACGCATTCACTAACACCGTGCGAATATAATCATCAGAATTCATGCCTAACGCGGTTTGCGCTTTAATTTCTTTAATGAACTCTTCGACAATTTCTTCAATTAACGGGACAGATACGTCGCCAACATTTGCCATTGCACTACAAACTGTTTGAACTTCGCGCGGATTCATTTGTTTTAAAACGAATGCCGCTTTGTCCATCCCTAACGCGAGCAATAACACCGCCGCGCGGTCGGCATATCTCATTAAAATTTTATCCGACATCTTTTCTCACCCATGTTTTCAATACTTGTGCGATAACTTTTGGATCTTCGTCTGCCAAGCGTTTCAAATAATCCAAACGACTTTGATAAGCGCGTGGCATATCCATTGATTCCAACAAATCGTCAATTTTATGTTGATCATCGTCAGTAAGCGATAATGGCGTACCATCTGCGTCAAGAATAAAGCCAGCTGCGAGTAATGCTGCTGCGCGGGCTTGTTCTTCTGCTTCGGCAATTGCGCGTTTTTCATCTTCGTCTTTAGCAATTAAAGCGCGAATCGTTGGACGTAATACACCGAAGATTAAGAAGATGATGGCTAAGACCGCAGCAACTTGTTTAACTAATTCGATAAACCACGTTTCTTTCCATAATGGCAATTCTGGTGGCGCATCTAAATCTGCACCTCTAAAACTCACATTCGTAACGGTCACAGCATCACCACGTCCACTATCAAACCCCACCGCTTGTTTCACCAAATCATTAAAACGATTCAAATCTTCTTGTGCATAAGGTTGTGATTTTGCAGAACCGTCAGCTTGTGGAATATGTCTATCATCAACAACCACCGCAACGGATAAACGACGTAATAAACCTGATGCTAATTTAGTATGCGTAATCGTTTTATCTAATTCGTAATTTCGTGTTGCTGTTTTTGACGCATAACCTTTTGATTCTGTTGCCGCAATCGAATTAGGTTGCGCGGGTGGAATCACTTCAATAGCTTGACCTGCTGGTGTCGGTTGATTCGACAACGCACCAGGAACACCTTGTGGGTTTTCTTTATTTTGTTCATCTGTCGTTTGCTCACTGCGTAATGCTGGCAAATCAGGATTGAACATTTCTTGTGTTTTATCAGTTTCCGTAAAATCTACGTCTGCTGAAATTTGAACACGCATTGCTTCAGCACCCACTAGCGGTGACATAATGTTTTCGATGCGGTGCATCAAATGTTCTTCAATACCTGTTTTGAATTCAAACTGGTTAGCTGTCAAATTTTCGGCGGCACTCGCGCGAGAATTCAACATTTGTCCTTTGTAATCGACAACTGTGACATGGTCTGCATCAAGTTGTGGCACACTAGATGAAACCAAATGCACAATCGCTTCGACTTGTCCTTTGTCTAAAGTCCGACCTTGGTATAAATGGACAATGACTGACGCGCTAGGTTTTTTACGTTCCCGAACAAAAACGGATTGCACTGGTAACGCCAATAAAACTCGCGCCGTTTTAACACTTTGAATTGACATAATGGTTCGCGCAATTTCACCTTCTAAAGCGCGTTGATGGCGTGCTAATTCTGCCGTTTTGCTCGTGCCAAAACTTTGTTCTTTATCAAGTAACTCATATCCCAAACTGTTACTTTTTGGCAAACCTTGCGCGGCAAGTTTTAATTTTGTGTCATTGACTTTGTCCGCCAAGACCATAATGCCGCCACCTTCCTCAATTTTATATTTCACGCCCTGAGCGTTTAATGATTCGAGAATTTCAGCGGTGTCTTTGTCGTTGAGTTCTGTGTAAAGCCGTGCATAATTTGCATCTTGAGACCACAAAACGACTGCAATCCCAATCGCCACGCTTAATGCTAAACCCAACATAATGGCAACTTGACGCGCCATTGTTAATTGAGAAAGTCCACGAATGGCGGGATGTCCTTCAAGGTGCAAACCTGACATAAAGCCATTGCTTGAACTACCTGTTGTTATGTCCGTGCCACCTGTCGCAGCGAGCGGATTTGTGCTGTTTTGTTCACTCATTGTCTATTCACAGGGCTTGGATTACATGGGCATATTCATGACATCTTTGTAGGCTTCAACTAATTTGTTTCGCACCTGCATTATGCCTTTGAAAGAAACATCGGCTTTTTGTGATGCAACCATCACTTCTGCCAGATTCATGGTTTTATCGCCGCCTTCAAAAGCGGCTTTCATATTGCCTTCAACTTGTTGTTTTTCATTAACATCGTTGATGGCATTTTTGAGAATTGCGCCAAAATCGATACCTTCTGACGGAACTTCGGGAAGTTTGCTACCTGCGGCGGCAGATAATTTGTGGATTTGTTCTAAAGCAGAGCCGATATGGATGTCGTTCATTTTTATTCTCTCTAAATCAGGGACGTTTAAAATTTTATAAGCAGGATTGATGCCAGTAAAAAAGGATTTAAACGTCAAAAATGCGACAGTTTTCTAACGACCTAAATCAAATTTTCGTAACTTTTCAACTAATGTTGTGCGGCGCATATTCAAACGTTTCGCGGCGTGCGCGACAACGCCATTACATTCATCTAACGCCTGACGAATTAACTCTAATTCCATCGTATTTAAGTATTCTTTTAAATCGATGCCCTCTTCGGGTAACTGCACGCTATTTGTTTCTGGTACATATTCATGCGGACTCATTAAAGCGTGCATTTCATCGGGTGTGGTTTGAGTCATCGCCGTCATATTTTCGACAATTTCTTGACGAACTTTAATTTTATCTTCGGTATCTTCAGGTAAATCTGGCAATGTGAATTCAACGGGAGCTTCCACGCGATATTGTTTGAATTTTGCAGGCAAATCATCAACATCAACCAATCCTTTCGGATAAATAATCGCTAATCGTTCGATTAAATTCGCTAATTCGCGGACGTTTCCTTGCCATTCATAGTGCATCAACGTAGCAAGCGCATTAGGTGTCAATTTCACAAAACCTCTATTTGCTTGCGCCATGCGTGTCATCAATTCCTCAATTAAAACAGGAATATCTTCAGCACGTTCTTTTAACGGCGGCATTTCGATGGGAAAAACGTTTAATCGATAAAATAAATCTTCACGAAAACGATTATTTTTAATTTCAGTTTCTAAATTTCGATGGGTTGCCGCAATGACACGCACATCACAAAGAATCGTTTTATTTCCACCAACTCGTTCAAAATTGCGTTCTTGCAATACACGCAACAATTTCACTTGCATTGCTAAAGGCATATCACCAATTTCATCTAAAAATAACGTGCCGCCTTCAGCCATTTCAAAACGTCCTTGACGTGCGGTTAATGCGCCTGTGAACGCCCCTTTTTCATGTCCAAATAATTCACTTTCCAACAATTCGGCAGGAATTGCACCGCAATTGATTGGCACAAAAGGTTTATCACGGCGTAATGACGCATCATGCAACGCATTCGCAACCACTTCTTTTCCTGTTCCCGATTCGCCTAAAATTAAAACAGTCGCGTCAGATTCCGCCACTTGGGCAATCATTTTGCGAATTTGAACCATCGCTGCACTATTGCCTTTTAGACGTGAAGCCGCAAGTGATAAGGCTTTTTCGTTGTCAGAATTATTTAAAACGAATTTTTGTGTTTCAATCGTGATGCTAGGTTGTAACGAGGTAGTTCGATTAACGGGAAGTTTAGCAAGTAAGGGGGTTAATTGTGTGTGCTGTAATGGTGTGGATAAAACGTGAAATAATTTTTCATTAACCTGCTCAACTGTCATTTCATCGCTACTATTAGCCAAAAAAATGACAGGAATTCGAGCCATTTCAGTAATTTCATTCAAAATCATGAATTGTTTACGAATACCTTCACCGATGAAAATACTACAAACGCGATTGATTTCATGTAAATAATCGGCGTAATTATCTGAACAGATGGTTTTTGTGTCGTAACCCATGAATTGAAAAACAATTTCAACTTGGTTAATGCGTGTTTGATTATCGTCAATTAACAAAATAGTTGGTAGCAACGCCATACTCTTTACTCGATTAGACTTAAAATTCATGTTGGATTTCATACCATTATTGCACTTTGTTAATGTCATTTGAACTGTAAAAGACAAAAAAGTGGCAGTTTTTAGGCTTGACAAAAAATTGCCACCGTAGAAACTACAGAGGTTATTAACAAACCCGCGAGCGTTTTCCTTGAATGATATGCCCCTTGGTATGCTGCTTGGCATACTTTTGTTGATGTTAGTTTTATCCGCGTTTTTTTCTGGTTCTGAAACGTCTTTAATGACGCTGAATCGTTACCGATTACGACATTTAGTTAAATTAAAACATTCTGGTGCAATCAAAGCGCAAACCTTGTTACAACGCCCAGACCGAGTTTTAGGTCTAATTTTATTGTGCAACAATTTCGTCAATAATTTTGCATCATCCATTGCCACTGTCATTGCGATAAAACTTTATGCTGACGAAGAATCCAGCGTAGCAATTGCCGCCGCATTACTCACATTAGTGATGTTAATTTTTTCCGAAGTAACTCCAAAAACCCTCGCTACCATTAAACCTGAATTGCTCGCGTTTCCCTCCGCGTGGGTTTATACGGTGTTATTAAAACTCTTTTATCCGTTAGTTTGGTTAGTCAACACGTTAGCGCATTGTTTATTACGTCAAATGGGCGTAGATACGACAAAAACAGGTCAAGATCAACTTAATACGGAAGAACTCAAAAGCATTATTTCTGAAGCTGAAAGCGTGATGCCTGCTCGTTATCAAAAAATGTTACTGGGTATTTTAGATTTAGAATCGGCAACAATTGAAGACATCATGACTCCACGCAATGAAATCATCGGCATTGATTTGGAATTACCGATTGAAATCATTATTGAACAAATTAAACATAGTCCACATACGAGATTGCCTGTTTATAAGCAAAATATCGATAAAGTGATTGGTTTTTTGCATTTGCGAAAAGTGTTAATTGAAATTCATCTCGATAATTTTGATAAACAAACCATTATTAGTTTTCTAACAAAACCTGCGTTTATCCCAGAAAGTACGCCCGTTCATACTCAAATGCTACGTTTTAAAAACGAAAAAATTCGTGTAGGTTTAGTGGTTGATGAATATGGCGATGTACAAGGTTTGGTAACGCTTGATGATTTATTACAAGAAATTGTCGGCGAATTGATTACCGAAGAAAACGCAGTACGTCAGCAATTAGATGGCAGTTATTTTGTTGATGCGTCAATCACGATTCGAGAATTAAATCGCATTATGCGTTGGGATTTACCAACAGAAAATGCTAAAACGTTAAACGGATTGATTTTAGAATTTATGGAAACGATTCCAAACACAGGAATCAGTATTCGTTTGCATGGTCATCCGTTGGAAATTCTGAATCGTGATGAAAATTCGGTGAAATTGGTGAAATTTTTATTACCTTAAAAATAACGTCTAACGAAATTCAAATAAATGATAAGCGACTTCGCCAGCAATTTTACTTTTCAACAATTGCCAATTTTCGGGTAAGTTCAACGTTAAATTCGTTTCAGTTTCAATATAAATTTTCGCATAAGGGGCGAGCCAATGATATTTTTCAAGTAATTCGCAACTTTGCGCGACTAAATTTAATCCAAATGGCGGATCAATAAATACAATGTCAAATGGATTTTCAGGCACATTTTTCAAATACGAAAGCGCGTTGGTTTGAATTACTTGAATTTGAGAAGCATTTAATTTTTCAGCGTTCAGTTTCAAAATACGGCACGCGGCAACATTATTTTCAATTTGTACAACCGTTTTTGCACCACGAGAAGCGGATTCAAAACTCAACGCGCCACTGCCTGCAAATAAGTCTAAACATTGCGCGTTGAAAATATCGGTTTGCAACCAATTAAACAACGTTTCACGCACTCGATTTGGCGTAGGTCGCAAACCTTCTGCGTCGAAAACTTCAATTTTTCGACTTCGCCATTGTCCGCCGATAATGTTTAAACTGCCTTTTTTTGATTTATTCATGATAATTTTTTAGCTGAAAAATGTTCGATAAGTTGTTTTCGGTCAATTTTGCCGTTTGGATTTTTAGGTAATTCGGATAAAACTTCAATTTTTGCGGGAATCATAAAATTTGGTAATTGCGTTTTACACAAATTGATTAACGTTTCACCATCAAATTCCGTCACATTTTCATTCAAACTGACGACAACTAAAATAGTTTGTCCGAGTGTTAAATGCTCAATTCCGATTGCGGCGGCTTCTTTGACAAATTTTGACGTGTAAATAATTTCTTCAATTTCTGATGGACTGACGCGATAACCTGAGGTTTTAATCATATCGTCTTTGCGTCCGACAAAATATAAATACCCCTCTTCGTCCATCGTCACCGTGTCGCCAGACCAAACCGCAATTTCTGTTAACGGCAATTCATTAAATTGATTTGGACACGGTTTAAAACGTTCAGCCGTTTTTTCAGCGTCATTCCAATACCCCAACGAAACCAATGAACCACGATGCACTAATTCGCCCGATTCATTCGGATTACAAAGTGTTCCATCTTCTCGAACAACTAGAATTTCAGCATTTGGAATTGCTTTGCCCATTGAATCAGGACGTTTATCTAATTCTTCTGGTGGCAAATAGGTTGAACGAAATGCTTCGGTTAAACCATACATGAGAAAGAATTGACTATTTGGCACTTTTTGTCGAATGGTTGCCAAAATGGATTTTGGCATTTTACCACCTGAATTTGTCATATAACGCAAATGATTGTTGATATTTTCTGACCATTCAACATTTGCTAATTGCGCCCAAAGCGACGGCACAGCAGCGAATCCCGTAATTTTTTCAGATTCCAAAATACGAACAACATCGCGTGGCAATAAATAATCAAATAGCACACAACATGCGCCTTTCAACAAACAAGTTGTTAATTGATTTAAACCATAATCAAAACTAAACGGTAAAACAGCAAGCAATCGGTCATTTTTTGAGATGTTTAAGTATTCAGAAACACTTTCTGCACCTGCAACGATGTTACGATGTGACAGAACAACGCCTTTCGGTTTTCCCGTACTACCTGAAGTATAAAGAATTGCTACCATATCCGTGTCGATAATTGTCGGTAAAATCACATTTTTATTCGCCAAATTGAGAAAATTTTGCCAAGTTAAAATCTGTTGCGGCAATGAAAAATCCGTCAATTCATCATTTTCAACCAAAATAATGGTTTGTAAATTAGGACAATTTTTTAAAAATGGCGCGAGGATTTCTAAACGATTTTTAGACGTGATTAAAATCTTAACTGTGCAATCATTCAAAATATGAACGACTTGAACCGATTTTAAAACAGGATTTATTGGTACAAAAACACCACCTGCTTTTGAAGTTGCCAAAAAACTACTGACCGTTTCAATTTGTTTTGGCAAATAAATTGCGACACGTTGTTTTGATTTTAAATTTAAACTTTGTAAAGCTAAAGTCTGTTGATTAACAATTTGATTTAATTCCCTATAAGTCCACGATTTTTGCTTGTGAATAATGGCTGGTTCACAAAGATTTGTGATTTCAGATTTAGTGAGTAAGTAGTGAAATAATGTTGGCATGTGAATTGTTACAAACAATGAATTATCTAAATGGTTTGTCAGCTTTTTAAAGCGAATATGGGGATCTTTGTTAAAATCTAAGGCGTTGCTTTACAACTGTGTTCATCAATAACCCGTATTATAAACCTACCATGAATCCTAGTCTTTTACTTGCCACAGCGTTGTATTCGTTATTTGTTATTTACGGTAGCCTTGTACCGCTTGAATTTAATCATGCCTTGCCTTTTGAAACTGCTGTAAATCAATTTGAAAACATTCGATTATTTCATATTGGCACAGAACATCGCGCAGATTGGATTGCAAACATTTTACTTTACATACCGTTAGCATTCGGTGCATCGGCATCATTTGGCGGCATTAAGAATCCCTTACTTCGCACACTTATTTCGGCAAGTATTTTAACGTCTGGTATTGGATTAGCATTCGCGATTGAATTTACCCAATTATTTTTTCCACCTCGTACCGTTTCAATAAACGATTTAGCCGCTGAATCTATTGGAACGTTTGTTGGTATTTTAGGTTGGCAATTTTCGGGTGCATATTTTTCTAATCTATATCGCCATTTATTACATAGCAGTTTAGTTTCCGCACAAGCCGCAATTATTTTTTATATTCTATTTTATTGCGCGTCCTGTTTGTTTCCGTTTGATTTTGTCACCTCAATGGATGAATTAAATACAAAATTACAGAACGGTCACGATACTTTTTTCTGGAATATCGGTTATTGCAGCGCAGATTCACTTCGATGCAGCGTTAAATTGTCTGTAGAAATCTTGGCATTTCTACCTTTAGGCATTTTGTTTTGCTATTTACCTTATGTGCAATCGCCAATGACTGTCGCGTTAATGTCTGGTTTTTTCTTAGGATCATTTATTGAAAGCACACAAGTCTTTTTATTATCAGGTGAAGGTCAGGGGTTTTCAGTATTAACACGCATGATGGGAATGGCAGCAGGTGTACGTTTATTTCTTTGGGTAAAACAACAATCATTTGATGACATGGTACCGTTATTACAACGAGCAGCATTATTCGTCATTCCCGTGTATTTGTTAATGGCATTGTCAATTAACGGATTAAGTCCATGGATAACAACAGAACAAGCTCTTATCAAACTAAATGAAACACACTTTTTACCGCTTTATTATTTTTATTACACAACAGAAGGACTCGCCTTTCAAAGTTTACTTAATAATGTCGGACTTTATTTACCAATCGGTTTTTTAGCATGGGCTAGATGTTTAAAGCCTTATTCTGAACATAAAAAACCACCACATTGGTTTTATATTGGATTACTGGCATTTTTGTTTGCCGTCATTATTGAAACCGAAAAATTATTTTTAGCAAACAAACACGTTGATCCGAGTGATGTTTGGCTAGCATTTTTTGCTGCATCGGGTTGTTATGGGCTGATGAACAATTTGTTGAATTGGATTCGTGATGACAAAACATCGCTTGAATCACTCATTGCCCAGCAATTTGCACCAGAAAAAACGCCATCCATTATTCATCCTGATGAACCTATTAAATTCAGTGCATCTGTGGAATCTGTTTTGCCCTTGTCTGAAATTTCTAAAAACTGGCGCAGTGTTTCATTTTTATTAGTTGGCATTATTACAACAGCTTTATTTAATTATCCAATCGGGGCAATTTGGTTAGGACTTTTTTTAATCGCTTATGCAGCATTGCTACTTTATTTTCCTTTTTCTTGGTTAATTGCGTTACCTGCCTTATTGCCAATTATGGATTTTGCACCGTACACAGGACGTTTTTTCTTCGATGAATTTGATTTAGTCATATTAACGACGTTGGCATTTTATTTTTGGCAAAAGCCAAAATTACCGAATCGTTCGTTGTTATCAGCACTAACCATTTTGTTATTAGCTATTTTTAGTTTGTTGTACACAGTGAGTTTATTGATTGGATTACTTCCTTTGCAACACATTGATGCTAATTCATTTTCTAGCTATTACAGTAATTACAACAGTTTGCGGGTTGGAAAAGGGATGTTTTTTTCTTTGATGTTACTGCCTTTTTTACAACAAACCGTTCGACGCTATCGGTTCGCCTACACATATTTTAGTTACGGCATATTGATAGGTTTAGCTATGGTTATTGGAGCCTCTTGCTTTGAACGTTTTTTGTTCCCTGGATTGTTTAACTTTTCCAGTAATTACCGAATCATTGCTTTATTTTCAAGTATGCACACGGGTGGAGGGCATATCGATGTTTATTTAGCTTTAACTTTGCCATTTATTGCAATTCTATTTCTAAATTCGTCTCCATCGTGGCTGAAAAACGCATTAGGTATCGGCTTGTTTATTACAGGATTATATGTAGTCCTAGTCACATTCTCTCGGGGAGTTTATTTTTCTACTGTTCTTGAGTTTTTTACTATTGCCATTTTGTTGTGGCGTTTCAAAGCTAATGCCACAAAAAATTGGCACACCTCTTTAGTATTTCCCTTGTTATTTGCAATAGCTTTATTTGTCTCTATACCTGTATTTAAGGGCGCATTTATCCAAGAACGATTTGGTCAAATGAATAGTGATACAAATATACGAACAAATCATTGGAATGATGCAATAAAGATGATGGATGATGATATGGTCACCGATTTGTTTGGCATGGGAATCGGTAGCTACCCTAAAACGTATTTATGGCGAAATTCAGAAAATGTAACACCTGCGATACAAAAAATTGATATGGAAAATGGCAATGCTTACTTAAAACTTAGCTCAGGCGACCCGTTATATTTAGGACAATATATTGATGTCAAACCCAATACAACATACCGTTTAAGTGCTGATTTACGCAGTTCAAAAGAATCCCCTTCTTTGAAAATTGCAATTTGTGAAAAATCATTATTATATTCTTTAAGATGCAGTGGAAGTGATGTGACTGAAAAATCACAACCTAATAAATGGCTGCACGTTGAACGCTTAATAAATAGTGGTGATGTTGGTCAACCTTTAAATGTATTTAAGCGACCTGTACAAATTAGTTTATATAACAATGCGATGAATACTATTGTCGATATAGATAATTTCAGTTTAACAATTGATGCGTCAGATAAAAATTTAGTAGCTAATGGTGATTTCACGCATGGCATGGATTTTTGGTATTTTTCCACTGATAATCATTTACCATGGCATATTAAAAATTTGCCTGTACATTTGCTATTTGATCAGGGAGGACTAGGCGCATTACTATTTTCGCTCTTATTCACCACTGCGATTTTAAATTGTTGCCGCCGATTACCAAAACAACCTGTTTTTTCTGCTATTTTATTGACTTCTTTTAGTGGTTTTATGGTTGTGGGATTTGTTGACAGTCCTTTTGACGCACCGCGATTAACACTATTATTTTTCTTGCAGCTGTTTTTTGCTTTGATGAGAACGCCGCGTTCATGGTCAACAACATAATTAACAAATTTACACCGTAAAAAGGTAAAACGAACATGAATAAAAATTACTTAATTAGCCTATTTTTAGCATTCTTCACAACCACTGTTTCAGCCGAAACGCTAGATGATGCGTGGAATAATGCAATTGATAACAATCATCAAATTAAATCTGCAAAAGCGGAAATTGGTGCATCTGAACAACAATTGCAAGCAACTGAAAATCAACGTCTGCCAACACTCAATGTCAGCAGTGGTTATACGCAATACAGTGAAACACCAACTGCGAAAACGGATATTGGTGGTAGAACAGCACTTTTTAGTATGGCACAACCTGGTAGCGTCAAAGCACAGGCAATT
>CAIVBX010000209.1 GCA_903904275.1 uncultured Pseudomonadota bacterium | reverse complement strand
ATTGGAACGGTAGCGATTCCTGTCGCACAAAATGCTTCTGAAATTTCTGTTGACGCATGGGAACTTGCACCATTTCCTTGGTTAATTTGCTCATTGCGTGGACGGACGTTAGCAAATTATGTGGTGTTACGAAGTAACTTTTTTGCTGCAAATGTTGAAAAATACGATGTTGTTTTTGCATTTTTATCGCCTCGCGCCATGCCTGAAATTAGTCAAAAATTAAAGCGTGAAATGCGTTCAGGAACATTACTTATTTCATCATCGTTTCCTGCGCCAAATTGGCAATCTGAAACCATTTTGCATTTAAACGACCGCCGAAAAACAGTGTTGTTTTGTTATCGCATTCCTTAGCAAAATAGTGAATGCGCTATAATGCGACTTTCGTTTTTACATTTAATTCAAAAACATCATGGCTCTTTATCTTGAAATTCATCCTGAAAATCCGCAACTGCGTTTAATTCATCGTGCAATTGATATTATTCGTAACGGGGGCATTATCGTTTATCCCACAGATTCTGCTTACGCGCTGGCGTGCAATTTGGATGATAAAAACGCGTTAGAACGTATCCGCCGCATTCGTCAGTTAGATGACAAACACAATTTCACTTTAATTTGCAAAGATTTGGCGCAAGTTTCTGGATTTAGCAAAATTAACAACGAGGCGTTTCGATTGATTAAATCGCTCACTCCCGATGCGTTCACTTTTATTTTGGAAGCGACAAAAGAAGTGCCACGTCGCTTACAGCATCCAAAGAAAAAAACGATTGGGATTTCTATTCCGAAAAGTGAAATTGCTCAAAAATTAGTTGAAGAATTAGGCGAGCCGTTATTTACAACCACGTTAATTTTGCCTTCTGAAAGTGACGCGATGTCTGACCCATTTGAAATTCGAGAACGTTTAGACGATTTAGTCGATTTAATCATTGATGCAGGAATTATCGAATATCAACCCACCACAATTATTGATTGTACAGGAAATAATTGTGAAATTATCCGCCAAGGAAAAGGCGTTGCGCCTTCTTTAGGTTAAAAAAATGATGAATGAACTTACGTTAATACAACGGATTGTGGTTTGGATTTTACCTGTAATTTTTGCAATTACGGTTCATGAAGTTGCGCATGGTTGGGTAGCAAAAAAATACGGCGATAATACCGCTGCGAATTTGGGACGCTTAACGTTAAATCCGTTAAAACACATTGATTTGGTCGGCACAATTATTTTACCTGGTTTGCTTTTGATAACGGGAACGGGATTTATTTTTGGTTGGGCAAAACCTGTGCCCGTTGATTCACGTTATTTTAAAAATCCACGCAAAGATATGGCAATCGTCGCGCTTGCAGGACCAGCATCAAATTTGTTAATGGCAATCGGTTGGGCATTAGTGGCGCGAATTGGTATGGTAATCGGTTCTGGAAATGAAACGATTGCAATGCCGCTTATTTATTCTGGAGTAGCGGGCATTTCAATTAACTTAATTTTAATGTTGCTGAATTTGTTACCAATTCCGCCGCTTGATGGCAGTCGGATTTTGTCAGGCATTTTGCCAAATTATTGGGCATGGCAATTTAACAAATTAGAACGTTTTGGTTTTGTGATTTTGTTGGGAATGCTTTATTTCAACGTCTTAGGCGTAATTTTGGCATATCCAAAATATGTTTTAGAACAATGGTTTTTTGCGTTGGCGGGAATGTGAAAGTTTAATTGAGTTGCCACAAAATTCATGGCAACTCAATTTTTCAACGAAAAATTACTGGCACGATTCGCAATCAGGATTATCAATTGAACACATTGCAGGCACATCGTCTTGTTTAATCACATCTTGATAAGATAATTCGGCAATTTGTTGTTTCAAATAATAAGTCGATTTCAAACCTAATTCCCACGCTAAGAAATACCAATCCGAAATCACGTTGCCTTTCACATTCGCTTTTTTAAACAGATTTACGGACTGTGATTGGTCAATGTAACGCTGACGAACCGCAGCAGCTTTAATCAACCAACTTTGATCAATTTCAAATGCAGTTTTGCAAAGTTCAGGACGATTGTGACGCATCGCAGGGTCAACGACTTTAAATTTTCCTGATTTGTTTTCTTTTATGAAAACTTGTTTGTAAATCGGTTCGATACAAGGCGTTGTACCAACGATATTTGCAATTGTCGCTGTTGGTGCAATTGCCATACAATTTGAATTTCGTATGCCATATTGGGTAATTTCAAAACGCAATGCTTCCCACGCATCTTGCGAAACGCTTGAATGTCGCCATTCTTTTGACAAATTTCTCGCTGTATCGATTGGCAAAATACCACGCGACCATTTTGAACCTTCGTAACTTTCGTAATGCCCTTTTTCTTTTGCAATTTCGACACATGATTTGATTGCCCAATATGAAAAATCTTCAAATACATAATCTGTTAAACGTAAATGTTCGTTTGATTCCCAATCGACACCTTGCGAAATAATGTAATCCGTCCAGCCCATTAAACCCAAACCAACAGGACGATGTTTTAAATTTGAACGTTTTGATTTTTGCGTGGGATAAAAATTTAAATCAATCACGTTATCGAGCATTCGCATTGCAATTGGAATCACACGCGGAAAATCAGCTTGAGTACAAATTGACACGTTAATTGACCCTAAATTACAAACAGCAGATTCGTCATCACTGGTATTTAAACTGATTTCGCTGCATAAATTTGAACTGCGAATCACGCCGACATGATTTTGTGGATTACGGCGGTTGTGTTCGTCTTTGAACGTGATTAACGGCGCACCTGATTCAACTAACGCGGTGATAATGCCTTTCCAAAGTTCCATTGCATCGATAACTTTAATTGCATCGCCACGACCTTCAGCGGCGTAATAAGCGCGTTCAAATTCATCTCCGTAAGTTTCACAAAGTTCAGGATTTCTATGCGAACAGAAAAGTGACCACGGTTCACGGTTTTTAACCCGTTTCATGAACAAATCATTTGCCCAAATGTAAGGGAAAATTTCACGCGCTCTTAAACGTTCGTCGCCATTGGGTTTTTTCAAATTGATGAAACGTTCAATGTCACCGTGCCAAGGTTCTAAATAGGCGGCAAAAGAACCGTTGCGTTTGCCTGATTGATTTACGCCAACAGCTGTGTCATTGAAAACTTTCAAATAGGGAATAATGCCTGAACTAATGCCGTTTGTGGACTTAATTTCAGAACCAGCACAACGAACGCGCGTCCAATCTGTCCCAATTCCGCCTGCAAATTTTGAATACAACGCACATTCTGTCATCGTGGCGAAAATGCCTTTGCCAAAATTTACGCCTTCTTGTTCTTCCCAAATTGAATCATCCGTTGTTGTGACAAAACACGATGACATTTGCGAAAATTTTGTTCCCGAATTGAAAAGAGTTGGCGTTGAGCTGATAAATTCAAATTTTGACAATACATTATAGAATTCAATTGCCCATTTTGTGCGTGATTCTGACGTTTCGTTTAACGCAATGCCCATTGCAACACGCATCCAAAAATGTTGAGGCATTTCAATAAGTTTTCGCTCAGTATCGCGCAATAAATAGCGGTCATAAACCGTTTGCATTCCTAAATACTTGAATAAGTTATCGCGTGAAACGTCAATAGCCGAGTTTAACTCTTCTAAATCAAACGATTGCATTTCTGGCTTGATTTTCCCTAATTCAATTGCATTTGAAATATAGTCAGAAAGTATTGGATAAACAGTATCTTGAGTGACTTCTTTGTAAATTTGTTGCAATAATAAACGAGCGGCAGCAAATTCATAATCGGTTTTACCGATGTCAATTAAACTTGCAGCGCTGTTGACAAGGGCAGTATGAATTTGTGACGTTTTGATTCCATCAAAAAATTGAATGTGTGCGTTTGTCTCAATTTCAGAAAGAGAAACATCTAAATTTTGGCACGCCCATTCAACGGCTTTGTGAATTTTATCAATAGCGATTTTTTGGGGTTGACCATTTCGTTTTACTACGAGCATTTTGGAATTACCTTGTTAGATGATTACGCTAAAAACGAAAAACTCTACTAATATCAGCAGAGTAGGTAAGCGTTTTTATAAATTATGATTTGAGAAATTATTTTGCGCTGACTGCGCGTTTCATAGATTCTAGCTGCAATATCTGTGAAAAATACAGCGTTTATTGATTTAAATTTTTGCGAATAATTAAAATCAACAGGTTGTAAATTTTATATTGAATAGGGCAAGGCACTTTATGACGAGCAATTATTTATTTAACATAATAATCATTATGCGTATTTATTTTATTGCAATTTAAAGCCATGTTGCTTAAATTATCGGCAACCAAATTAAACCTAATGTAGAGAATTAAAAAATGAAAATAATTATTTTACTGATTAGTTCAATCTTGACTATGACAATAACTCATGCCGAAGAATCTCCAAGAGCGCGAAATTTTGGCGAAATCATGGGACGCTCAATGTACAACTCTTTCAAGGGCGTAACTTTAGGAATAACTGATGAAGCGGCAAAAGATATTCAAAAAATTACCCACGAACCTATTGCAGAAATCATCGTAGATGGCAAAAAGAAAATGTACAAAAATGGCAGATTATTCCATGTTGAGGAAGTAAAAAAATAACCCCCCTGCCCCTTTCTCTTCATAATTACTTGATTATCATGTGGATTTTATCGCCGCGCCACTAAATTTAATTTGTCGCCAAGCTTCATAAAGTAAAATCGCCACGGTATTTGATAAATTCAAACTGCGACTTTCTGGCTGCATTGGCAAATACAAGCAATTTTCACCAATCATTTCCAATATTTCTTTTGGCAAACCGCGTGTTTCACAACCGAATAAAAATGTATCACCATCTTCAAATTTTGCATCCGAGTAAATGGTTTTACCTTTTGTCGTCAACGCGAAAATCCGTTTTGGTTGAACCTTAGAAAAAAAATCATCCAACGATTCATGTAATTGAATCATTGCCCATTCGTGATAATCCAAGCCTGCACGCCGCAATTTTTTATCATCCAAATCAAAACCAAGTGGTTTAATTAAGTGCAATTGCATTCCTGCATTTGCACTTAATCGAATGATATTGCCTGTATTTGCTGGAATTTCTGGCTCAAACAGAACAATATGAAACATAATTAAAAATTGTTATCGATTTGAACAGGTGTTAATTTCCAAATATCGTCGTTGTAATCAGTAATCGTACGATCAGTTGAAAATTTACCGCTTGCTGCCGTATTCAAAATACTCATTTTTGTCCAACGATCTTGGTCTTGATAGGCAATTTCAACTTTACGTTGTGCATCAACAAAACTGCGGAAATCAGCGAGTGTTTTCCATTGGTCATTGCCGCTTTTCACCGAATTGATGATGTCGTCAAAAATACCAGGTTCAAATTGATTGAAATGCCCACATTCCAATAAATTCATCGTGCGACGTAAATCGTCATCTTCGTCAATATATGCTTGAGGATTGTAATTGCCTTCAAGTGCTTGAACTTCAGATTCTGTTAAGCCGAATAAGAAGAAATTATCGTCACCAACCTCTTCACGAATTTCGATATTCGCGCCGTCTAATGTACCAATTGTCAATGCGCCATTCATCATGAATTTCATGTTGCCTGTGCCTGAAGCTTCTTTGCCTGCCGTTGAAATTTGTTCCGATAAATCTGCACCTGGACAAATTTTTTCCATTGCAGAAACACGGTAATTTGGTAAAAACACCAATTTCAATTTACCGCCCACATCAGGGTCATTGTTAATCACATGGCCAACATTGTTAATCAATTTAATGATACGTTTCGCCATGTAATAACCTGGCGCAGCTTTACCACCAATTAACACGCAACGGTCAACCCAATTTGCTGTATCACCACGTTTGATTTTGTCATACAAATGAATAACGTGTAACACGTTTAACAATTGACGTTTGTATTCGTGAATTCGTTTCACTTGTACATCAAAAATCGCATTTACATTAAATTCAACATCGTGTTCTTGTTTTTTATAGTCAATCAAACGTTGTTTAGCATGTTGTTTTAACGTGTGCCATTTCGCCCGAAATTTCGCATCTTCAGCGTAAGGTTCAAGTAATTGCAATTGCGATAAATCGGTAATCCAGCCGTCACCAATAGTTTCTGTAATCAATTCTGCTAATTCAGGATTACAAGCTGCAAGCCAACGACGTGGCGTAACACCATTTGTTTTGTTATTGAATTTTGCAGGTGTGAATTCATAAAAATCACGGAATAAACCTTCTTGTAACAATTTTGAGTGTAATTCTGCTACGCCATTAACCGAATAACTACCCACAATTGCCAAATAAGCCATGCGAACATGTTGACCATGTTCACCCTCTTCGATAATCGACATTCGCATCAAGCGTTCTTTATCACCTGGCCAACGCGATGATACTTGTGATAAAAAGTGCATATTGATTTCAAAAATGATTTCTAGCAAACGTGGTAACAATTCTCTAAATAAACCCACAGACCAACGTTCTAACGCTTCTGGCAATAACGTGTGGTTTGTATAAGCCATTGTATTACTTGTAATTGTCCACGCTTCGTTCCAAGATAATCCGTATTCATCAATCAATAAGCGCATCAATTCAGCAACAGAAATACTTGGATGAGTGTCGTTTAATTGGAAACAGTTTTTTGCGGCAAATTCTTTGAAATTATTACCGTGACGACCCACCCATGTTGAAATTACATCTTGCAAACTTGCCGATGCTAACAAATACTGTTGGCGCAGACGTAAGGCTTTACCGTTTTCATTTGAATCATTTGGGTATAAAACCATCGTGATATTTTCAGCTGTATTTTTTTCTGCTACTGATTCAGCATAATCACCTGCATTAAATCCTTGTAAATCAAACTCTTCTGTTGCAGTTGCTTTCCATAAACGCAATGTGTTCACAGTGCCATTTTGATAACCTGGAACAGGCGTATCAAATGGGACGGCTAAAATATCGTGTGTATCAACCCAATGTACCGTTGTTTTGCCATTCGCATCTGTGTGTTTTTCAGTGCGGCCACCAAATTTTACTCGTTGAACATATTCAGCACGTTCAATTTCCCAAACATTTCCATTTCGTAGCCAATGATCAGGTTTTTCAATTTGTTCACCGTTCACAATCGCTTGTGAAAACATGCCATATTCATAACGCAAACCATAACCTGTAACAGGTAATTGTAATGTTGCACAACTGTCGATAAAACAAGCAGCTAAACGCCCTAACCCGCCATTTCCTAAACCAGCGTCGGGTTCACTATCAATCAATTCTTCTAAATCTAAACCTAATTCGTACATTGCTTCTTTGACGACTTCATCGAGATCTAAATTTAACATCGCGTTGCTTAACGCTCTGCCCATCAAAAATTCCATCGACAAATAAGATGCACGTCGGGCATCTTGTTCTTTGTAAGTATTGTAAGTACGTTTCCAGCGTTCAACTAAACGGTCACTAATCGCTAACGATAATGCTTCATAAGCATAATGTGGCGAACGACAACTTTCATCGCGTCCCAAACGGTGGCTGTAATAACGTTTGAAATCATTTTCAATATGTTTTTCGTCCATGCCTAAATCAGGCAATTTTGTGATTGTGGCGCTTGGCTTACTGGTTTTAAAAATTCTAAATGGCATGATGAACCTTTTGAGTAAAGTTTAAGAAACAAGATTATTTTAGACTAAATTGGGCTGAAACATTCCTAACATCCCAAAAATAACACGTTGCAAAGCTGAATTCCACGTTAATAGTGATATTTTTATAGCGATCCAACTGTGCTATTCTATCGCGGATTTTTTAGTGAAGCCCTTATAACAAAAGCCTACGACAACAATATGACAGAACAAATTATAATACAGACCGTGCAGACGATAGTCGAAGGTCTCAAAGATAAACCAGGCGCACTTTTGCCGATTTTACACAGCGTGCAAAATGCGCTGAGTTATGTCCCACCCGAAAGCGTCCCAACGATTGCTAAAGCATTAAATCTTTCTCGCGCCGAAGTACATGGCGTAATCAGTTTCTACCATTATTTCCGTGACACACCTGCAGGTAAACATACGGTGCGCGTTTGCCGTGCAGAATCGTGTTTGGCGATGGGTGGCAAAACATTAGAAAGTCATGTCAAAACAAAATTAGGCATTGATTATCACGAAACCACAGCAGATGGTAAATTCTCTCTCGAAGCCGTTTATTGTTTAGGAAATTGTGCATGTTCGCCTGCGATTCAAATTGATAATGACGTTTATGGTCGCGTCACAGCCGAATCGTTTAACGAAATTTTGACGGAGCAATCAGCATGAGTATTACAATTTATGTGCCTTGCGACTCAAGTGCCGTTTCATTAGGTGCAAATCGTGTCGCTGACGCTATCGCGCAAGAAGCGCAAAAACGTGGCGTTGAAATCAACCTAGTTCGCAACGGTTCGCGCGGAATGTATTGGCTTGAGCCGATGGTTGAAGTGGCAACCGATAAAGGTCGCATCGCCTATGGCGCAGTAAAAACGGGCGATGTTGCAAGTTTGTTCGATGCGGATTTTTTAAATGGCGGCGCACATGCGTTGAATTTAGGTTTAACCGAAGAAATTCCGTATTTGAAAAAACAACAACGTTTAACGTTTGCGCGTGTTGGTATTACTGACCCTGTGAGCGTTGAAGATTATGTTGCTCATGACGGTTATCGCGGTTTGAAAAATGCGTTGAGCTATTCGCAAGCTGACATCGTTAAACACGTTACCGATTCAGGTTTGCGTGGTCGTGGTGGCGCGGCGTTCCCAACTGGCATCAAATGGAACACGGTTTTAAATACGCCATCTGAACAAAAATACATTATCTGCAACGCTGACGAAGGCGATTCGGGTACGTTCTCTGACCGTATGATTATGGAAGGCGACCCGCTTATTTTAATCGAAGGCATGACGATTGCGGGTATCGCAGTAGGCGCAACGCAAGGTTATATTTATTTGCGTATTGAATACCCACACGCGCTTGAAATTTTAAATGCGGCAATTGCCAACGCTTACGCGGCAAATTATTTAGGTGAAAACATCCAAGGTTCTGGCAAAACGTTTCATTTAGAAGTTCGTCAAGGTGCAGGCGCATACGTTTGTGGCGAAGAAACATCGCTTATGGAAAGTTTAGAAGGCAAACGTGGTTTAGTGCGCTTCAAACCACCACTTCCAGCCATTAGTGGATTATTCGGCAAACCAACCGTTGTCAATAACGTAATTTCACTCGCGTCTGTGCCAGTGATTTTAGATAAAGGCGGCGAATTTTACCGTGATTTCGGAATGGGACGCTCACGCGGCACATTGCCATTGCAACTTGCTGGAAATTTAAAACACGCAGGTTTAGTGGAATTAGCTTTTGGTGCGACATTGCGCGAAGTGCTT
>CAIVBX010000208.1 GCA_903904275.1 uncultured Pseudomonadota bacterium | reverse complement strand
GTTGCAATGCCGCATCTGGACTAGCTTCTTTTAAAACGACGGGGGCAGGAGCCGGTGTTTGAACGATTTTTTCAATTTCAACAATGCGTTCAACGGGAACTTCAACAATTTTTTCGACAATTTTCACTTGTGGTTCAGCGGTTTCTTTGCGGCGTGTTAAACTCATCACCAATGCAATCAACGTAAAAATTAACGCCATCGCTAAAATTGCTGAAGTACCCGCTAAACAAACGTGCCACGCATCAAGCGTGGTCGGTTTTAACGCTAAATCAATTGTATAGTTTGCTACGTTCATGTTTGAATCCTCTCTTTTTAAATTTTTATAATTATTATTTTACGGAACGTGCCGCTTCATTGAACATCATGTCTTGCAACACTAAACGAGTCGTTTGCAAACGCATTTGTTTTAAATGTCTATCTGCGATGATTTCGGGTACTTTTTCAGCGATATAAACATCACGCATTTTGGCTAAAACATTTTCGCATTGCTTCACAATTTCTTCAGTTGCATGGCGACTTTCTTGTGTTTGATAAGGGGCTTTTCGCATTTCATCGGCAACACATTTTTTATAAACAAATTTTGATTCTTGAATTTTTTTGATTGTCGCATCGCTAATCGTTGTATTTTCCCATTCATCAGCGGCTTTTTCAGCAGCAAAACCACCTATTGAAATAAGCAACAACGGAAGTAAAAGTAATTTTTTCATTATGATTCCTATCAAGGTCTAAGCGTAGTTAGATTTTAATTTTACGCGAATTGCCTAAAAACAAATAACATTTATCGAATACTGCAAGATTCTGTAAGATAACCGCTATTTTCACTTTGCAGACTGGTTAATGTTATGACGCAATCTTTTATTTCAACTAAAAAAATTCCCGTAAATGAACGTTTAATTATGGCACTTGACGTGCCAAGTATCGATGAAGCGAAAGCACTTGTTGAAGAATTAGGCGATTCAATCGTATTTTACAAAGTGGGTATGGAATTATTCATGTGTGGCGATTATTTTGGTTTTATTGAATGGCTTAAAGCACGCGGCAAAAAAGTGTTTGTCGATTTGAAATTTTTTGACGTTCCTGCAACAGTTGGTCGTGCCATTGCAGCATTAAGTCAAAAAGGCGTTGATTTAGCAACGATTCATGGCAATGACGCAATTATGGAATATGCCGCGAAAAATAAAGGTGATTTAAAAGTCTTAGCTGTGACCGCTTTAACCAGTTTAGACCGTGGCGATTTGGACGATTTAGGTTTTCAATGTGACGTGCGTGAATTGGTTTTATCTCGCGCCAAACGTGCATTAGCAATTGGTTGTGACGGTATTGTCTCTTCTGGTTTAGAAGTATCGATGTTGCGTGAACAACTCGACAATAAATTGCTTGTAATTACACCAGGTGTGCGCCCTGTCGATAATCGTGAAGAAGACGACCAAAAACGTGTCGTCACGGTCGAAGGTGCATTTCAAAATGGCGCAGATTATATCGTTGTTGGTCGTCCAATTCGTGATGCAGCAAATCGCAAAGCGATGGCAGAAACCATGCAGGCTCAAATTGCGGCGCAATTCGTATGATTTTTGCGCCAGAATTTACATCATCATTATTAGTCGCGCTGTTAATGGGTTTATTTAGCAGCCTGCATTGCATTGGAATGTGTGGCTCAATTATCGGTTCGTTGACATTCAGTTTAAGCCCCGAAATTCGCCAAGATAAAAAACGTTTATTCCCTTTTATTTTGAGTTACAACGCAGGGCGAATCACGAGTTATGGCATTGCAGGCGCGGCGGCAGGTTTAATTGAAGTGCTTGTTACATTGCCACTTGGTGAAACACATGGACACCGTTTGTTACAAATTATTTCCGCGCTAATTATGACTGGAGCAGGTTTATACATAGCGGGCTGGTTTCCACGATTTGCGTATATTGAAAAATTAGGTCTGCACATTTGGCGACAAATTGAACCATTCGGACGGAAATTGATTCCTGTTAAAAATTGCAAAAATGCGTATTTGTTTGGCATGGTTTGGGGATGGATTCCATGCGGTTTAGTTTATGCAGCACTTGCTTTGACAATTTCGAGCGGAAGCATTTTACAAAGTTCGCTCACAATGATTGCCTTTGGTTTTGGTACGCTTCCCGCTGTTATGGGAGTTGGTGTAATGATTGGCGTTTTAACCCGTCTTGCTTCAAACCGCCGATTTAAACAAATCGTCGGTTTAATTATGATTGCACTAGCATTATTTGCCGCGATTCCAACATTAAATCCAATGGCGATTACGCCACATTTGATGAACTAAATATGAATAGTTTTGAAACCATTATTGGGCATTCTCCTGCATTAGAAACATTGATTCGGAGTGCGAAAATTGTTGCAGCAACGGATGTCACTGTTTTACTAAAAGGTGATACAGGTACGGGAAAAGAAGTTTTCGCTCATGCAATTAAAAATGCAAGTCCCCGCGCCGAAAAAGAATTTTTAACATTAAATTGCGCCGCGCTTCCTGAAAGTTTGATTGAATCAGAATTATTTGGTCATAAAAAAGGCTCGTTCACAGGCGCAGTTCAGAACACGCAAGGTTTATTGCAAGCTGCTGATGGTGGCACATTATTTTTAGATGAAATCAACTCTTTGCCGTTATCAATTCAAGCAAAATTGTTACGTTTTTTAGATTCGGGTGAATGTTTGGCTGTTGGTGATGTGAAACCGTATAAAGTTGATGTGCGTGTTATTGCTGCGACAAATATGGATTTACGGTCGTTAATTTCTGAGGGAGCATTTCGTTCTGATTTATATTTTCGATTAAATGTTGTGCCATTTGAATTACCTAGTTTGCATGATCGCAGCGAAGATATTGAATTATTAGTAGCGTATTTTTTTAAAATTTTTGAAAAAAATTATGGTATTAAAGCACCCAAATTTAGCAAAACGAGTTTGAAAATGTTGAAGCATTACAAATGGTCAGGCAACATTCGTGAATTACGAAATTTGTGTGAACGTTTAAGTATTTTGTTTTCAAATCAAACGATTGAACCGGAACAGTTGCCGGTTGAATTTCAAAATAAAGAAAATCACATCGAGGAAACATCCAATTTTGTTTTGCCTAGTGTGGGTTTGAAATTGGATTCACTGGAAGCAAATTTGATTACCCAAGCCCTGGATAGAACCCAAGGAAATCGCAGTAAATCGGCACGATTATTAGGTATTACGCGCGATACATTGCTTTATCGCATGCAAAAACATGGCTTTTTTTCATAATCACAACAAGTGGGTTTGGTGATAACATAATTAGTCGATGTATATTTAGATTTTTATAAAAAAGTGGAGGATTTATGAAGTTTGTTGTATTAGCGTTGTTAGCCTTGTTGCTGCCGCAATTTGCGTTTGCAGAAGGCTTTCAGAATTTAGACATGACAGGAACTGAACGTGGTATTTATACCGTGTTAATTTTCTTAATTGCATACGGTTTTGTGATGACAGAAGAATTTACGCACATGCGTAAATCGAAACCTGTAATTTTAGCGGCAGGGATTATTTGGGCGCACGCGGCGATTTTGGCGCAACAAAAAGGCGTTCCAACACACGAAATGCACTTAGCGTTCGAACATGACGTAAAAGAATATGCGGAATTGATGTTGTTTTTATTAGTCGCGATGACTTACATCAATTCAATGGCAGAACGTAATGTTTTTGAAGCCTTGCGTTCATGGTTAGTTAGAAAACAATTCGGTTATCGTCAATTGTTTTTAATCACAGGCGTGATTACATTCTTTTTATCAGCGGTTGCGGATAACTTAACGGCAGCTTTATTAGTTGGCGCGGTGGTCATGGCAGTTGGCGCAGACAATGAAAAATTTGTTGCGATTGGTTTTGTGAATTTGGTTATTGCAGCAAACGCGGGCGGTGCATTTTGTCCGTTTGGTGACATTACGACATTGATGGTTTGGCAAGCAGAATATGCTGAATTTTTCGACTTCTTTAAGTTATTCCTTCCTTCTGTTGTGAATTACGCGATTCCAGCGTCAATTATGTATTGGGCAGTTCCAAATGAACATCCAGTGGCAACATCTGAAGAAGCTGTACAAGTCAAAAAAGGCGGCTTGATTATTTGCGCTATGTTCTTAATGACAATTGGTTTTGCGGTTAGCTTCAAACAAGTTTTACACCTTCCACCATTTATGGGCATGATGACAGGTTTATCATTGTTAATGCTTTTCGGTTATTACTTGAAAATGCAAGCACACGCGCAAGGAGAGCATGACGGTTTCAACATTTTCAATAAAGTGATGCACGCAGAATGGGATACCTTGTTATTCTTCTTCGGTGTAGTTTTCGCAGTTGGCGGTTTGGGTTATATCGGTTATTTAGAATTGTTGTCTAGTGCAATGTATGAAGGTTTAGGTGCAACAACGTCAAACATTTTAGTCGGTTTAATTTCAGCTATCGTTGATAACATTCCTGTGATGTTTGCGGTATTGAACATGGGAGTTGATATGGATTTATATCAATGGTTACTTGTTACTTTAACAGCAGGTGTTGGTGGTTCATTGTTATCAGTGGGTTCAGCAGCTGGCGTTGCGTTAATGGGTGCATCAAACCACAAATATACCTTCTTTAGCCATTTGAAATGGACTCCTGCGATTGCAGCAGGTTATGCAGGCAGTATTTTTGTACATTATTTGATTAACGGTTAATTTTTAAAAATCGGTTCAAATCAAAAAGCCTGTCAATTTTAGACAGGCTTTTTTGTGTCTATATCCGCAGGATGATTGTTTTGACATATAATTCAGGTCATTCCGTAATTTAAAAAATGAGGTACAAAAAATGGTGACGTTAGAAACGCCAATTTGTGATTTTGACAAACCTGCAATTGATTTTTCCCTGCCAGGCGTTGACGGCAAAACGTGGACGCTCAAAGATTGCATGGGCGAAAAAGGCTTGTTGGTGATGTTTATTTGCAATCATTGTCCGTATGTGAAAGCGGTGAAAGAACGCATTGTGCGTGATACGTTAGAACTCAAAGCGTTAGGCATCAATAGCGTAGCGATTATGCCAAACGATTTTGTACAATATCCTGATGATTCATTTGAAAATATGAAAAAATTTTCAGATGAATTGAATTTTAGTTTCCCGTATTTGCTCGACGAAACTCAAGAAATTGCAAAGGCTTACGGCGCGATTTGTACGCCTGATTTCTTTGGTTACAACGCAGATTTTGAACTGCAATATCGCGGTCGTTTGGATTCAAGTCGCCGAGAAATTACCCCAGATAATACGCCGCGTGATTTATTTGAGGCAATGAAATTCGTCGCAGAAACAAGTCACGGACCACAAGAACAATTAAGCAGCATCGGCTGTTCAATCAAATGGAAAGAAGGAGAATAAGATGACAATTTTACGCATGGTTGATTTAGATTTAGCGGGAAAACGGGTTTTAATTCGTGAAGATTTAAACGTGCCTGTTAAAAATGGCAAAGTCACCAGTGACGCGCGAATTCAAGCGAGTTTGCCAACCATTGAATTTGCCTTAAACGCAGGCGCTGCAGTGATGTTGATGTCGCACATCGGTCGTCCAACCGAAGGTGAATATAACCCTGAATACTCGTTGCAACCTGTCGCTGAACATTTAGCAAACTTATTAAATAAACCTGTTCGTTTAGAAAAAGATTGGCTCGACGGCATCGAAATCAACGCAGGTGAAGTCGTTTTATGTGAAAACGTGCGCTTCAACGTCGGGGAAGGCAAAAATAACGACGAGTTAGGCAAAAAAATGGCGGCGTTATGCGATATTTTTGTGATGGACGCTTTCGGTACAGCACATCGCGCTCAAGCATCAACTCATGCTATTGCAAAATTTGCACCTATTTCTTGTGCAGGACCTTTGCTTGCCAGCGAATTGGATGCCTTAGGTCGTGCGTTAGAAACCCCAGAAAAACCTGTGATTGCGATTGTTGGCGGTTCAAAAGTTTCGACAAAATTAACTGTTTTAGAATCACTTTCACAAAAAGTTGACCAGTTAATTGTCGGCGGTGGAATTGCAAATACGTTTATCGCGGCAATGGGGTTTTCAGTCGGAAAATCGCTTGTTGAATTAGATTTAATCGACGAAGCAAAACGTTTAATCGCACAAGCAAAAGCCGCAGGTTCTGACATTCCGATTCCAACCGACGTAGTTTGTGCAAAAGAATTTTCAGAAACCGCTGAAGCGACAATTAAAAATGTTGCTGACATTGCAGACGACGACATGATTTTGGACATTGGTCCTGAAACGGCGGCGAATTACGCCAACATATTGAAATCAGCAAAAACTATCGTTTGGAATGGACCTGTCGGCGTTTTTGAAATCGAACAATTTGGACATGGTACACAAACGTTGGCTTATGCCATTGCAGGCAGTGACGCATTTTCAATTGCAGGCGGCGGCGATACGCTTGCGGCAATTGATAAATATGGCATCAATGACCAAATCTCTTATACCTCAACAGGTGGCGGCGCATTTTTAGAATTTCTTGAAGGTAAAGAACTTCCTGCCGTTGCAATTTTACAAAAATAACATTCAAACATCGCAGCCGCTAAATCAGATTTAGTGGCTGCGTGCAAACTTGCCAAAAGTTAATGCAAAATAAAAGCTAAAAATTCTTCCTTTGGCATGGGTTTGGCGTAAAAATAACCTTGAATGTATTCACACCCTGCTGTTGCAAGCAAATCGCGTTGCCCTTGCGTTTCAACACCTTCTGCGATAATTTTTAAACCTAATCGATGCGCCATCACAACAATTGCTTCTGCAATGGCAACATCGTTTTTCTCCGTTTCTAAATCTTTCACAAATGAACGATCGATTTTCAAATAATCGAGGTTGAATTTTTTCAAATACGAGATAGCAGAATAACCTGTACCAAAATCATCCAAAGATAATTCAATACCAGTTGCTTGTAAGCGTTCGAGTTTTTCAATAATTTGTGGACTGTCATCAAGCAACAACCCTTCTGTAATTTCAATCACCACAAAATTGGGATTGATATTCATGAGCTGTAAATACTCAATCGCCATTTGGTCGCCATTTCCTTTGGTAAGTTGGCGCGGTGACATGTTAATACTAATTTTGAGCTGTTTATCTTCGCCGCTGTGTACGTTCCATCGATGTGCTGTTTTTGCGGCTTGTTGAAATACCCAAGTCCCAATTTCTTGAATTAAATTCGTTTCTTCTGCAAGTGGAATAAAAACGGCAGGAGAAACCATGCCTAAAGTTGGATGAATCCAGCGTATTAAGGCTTCGGCTTTGACAATTTTTCCCGTTTTAACATCAACAATCGGTTGGTAATACATCTGTAATTGCTGTTTCTCAATTGCTAAACGTAGATTGTTAATTATCATCAATCGTTCATGTGCTTGTTCTTGCATACTACGAGTAAAGAAACTAAAGTTATTTCGACCTAATCCTTTGGAGGCATACATTGCCTGATTAGCACATGCCATGAGCGTATCGCCATCCGTCGCATCTTGTGGATACACCGCAATTCCAAGGCTGGCTGAAATATAAATAATATTTTCATTAAGCTGAAAGGGGTGCGCTAATGTATCAATAATTGCCCCAGCAATACGTTCTAACGGCGGAATGAGTTCTGCTTCAAAAATTGCCACAAATTCATCACCTCCTAATCTTGCGACAGTATCCGTTTCTCGAACACAACGTTGAATGCGTATCAATAAGTTATCGCCTGTTTCATGACCTAACATGTCATTGACTTCTTTGAAATTATCCAAATCGATAAACAACAATGCGACTCGTGCGTTACTTCGTTTTGCTTTGAGAATTTCTATATTCAAACGATTATTGAACATGCGGCGATTTGGTAATCCTGTCAGCATATCGTAACTGGCTTGGTATTCCATTTTCTGTTCAACCTGTTTGCGTTCGGTAATGTCATGCCCAATTAAAACAACACCGATAACATTACCTTCTGCATCAAATTCAGGTGAGTAACGATTGTAAAAATAATGTGTTTGTTTATCCGCAAGCACTAATTCTTCTTCACCTTCCAAGGATTGCCCTGTTTCTAACACACGGCGCAATAGCTTTTCTACGTTATGTTTGACATATTCGCTAAGAAGCGTTCCCTCTATCGGTGTATGTTCTATCATTTCAACCGCTGTTTTCCCTGACATTTTTTCTACGGCAGGATTAACGTACACGCGGCGACAATTTGCATCATAGCGAATAATCGGAGAAGGTGAAGTTTCAACTAAAATACGAAATTCCTGCGCGTGTTGTCTTAGTTTTTCTTCCATTTGCTTACGTTCCGTAACATCTCGACCAAGAGCCAACACACCTACAATTTTGTCATTCGTATCTCGTTCAACCACATAGGCAAAAATCCATGTAGTTCCACCTTGATGATCAGGAAAATATCTTTCTATTTCGGTAGGTTGACCTGTTTCGATGACCTTCTTAATAATCTCGTGCAATTCAGCGAACAGTGCATTGTTTGGATAAATTTGAATAAGTGTTTGTCCTATCCATTCACCCTGTTTGTTGCAATCTTTTATTAGCTTTTGGTTTATATAACGCATGCGGCATTTTTCATCATAACGAATAAGAATGCCTGGTACGTTTTCGGCTAATGTTCTAAATTCAATTTCCCGCGCGACAAGCTCATTTTCTATGCGTTGGCGTTCGGAAACATCCGAAATAATACCGACTAAAAATTGTTGTCCATTTCTGTCGGTGTAACACGTTTTTTTAGTGATAATTGTCCGAAGCACGCCCGCAGAATCGGTGAATTTTTCTTCGTTGATATTCTCCTCACCACTAGAAAAAACGATTTCATCTTTTTCCCAAAATACATCTGCTTCATGTTTTGGGAAAAAATCGTAATCCGATTTGCCAAGTAAGACTTCCAAAGGATGACCGATAAATTCACAAAACTCTTGATTCAGTAAAACCCAACGATGCTCTCTATCTTTAACAAAAACAGGGTCTGCAAGTGTGTCGATAATTTGTTTTAAGAAATGACGTGAATTTAATAAAACTTGTTCAGAACGTTGACGTTCTAATTCGGCGGCAACGCTTGTCGCGACTAATTGTAAAATTGAGGAAATGAACGAAACATCGTTCATTGGTTTGGTGTCTAAAACTGCAATTAAACCAACAACTTCACCGTTGGTATTCCATAACGGAAGCCCTGCATAACTTTCGGCTTGCATTTCAACCAGCAAAAGGTCATCAGGAAATAATTGCTGGATATTTTCTGGATAACAGCAAAAATTACCATTCATCACATCAGCGCAAGGCGTGCCTTTCAGGTCATATTGTATATTGGGAACAATATCCCCTTTGGTATAAAGTGCGATAGTTTCGGCTTGCGTTATTTCCGAACCCAATTTGTCAATGATGACGTAATCGACACCGAAAATTTGAGCGAGATATTGCGTCAGTGCAACTAAAAATGATTCATTGCTGTCATTTTTCCAACCACGTTGAGCAATGAATTTTAAAGTCTCGTCAATATGGCATCGTTCGGTAATATCCATCGCAGTACCGACGAAACGGATTATGTCGCCATTTTCATCACAAAACGGTTCGCCACGTTCAGCAATGTATTTGATTCGACCGTCAGGAAAAAGCAAACGATGTTCAATTTGATATGACGTTTTGTTTTCGACAGATTCGTTGTAAGCCTTAGCTACTTTTTCTCTATCTTCAGGATGGACGGTTTCATAAAAGGCTTCGACTGTCGCGCCAAACTGCGATTTATCGATTTCCCAAATTCGGTATGTTTCATTTGACCAGCTCAATTCACCTATTGAAAAATCAATTTCCCAACTACCAATATGTGCGATGCGTTGGGCTTC
>CAIVBX010000207.1 GCA_903904275.1 uncultured Pseudomonadota bacterium | reverse complement strand
CGCATTGAAACACTATAAAAAGCCCTGTCTTCGGATGGGGCTTTTTTGTTGGGGGCGTGTGGTAGAATCGGCGTTAATTTTTTGGAGAATGAAAATGGCAGCGGTTTTATTTGATACATACAAATTTGTTGATAAATTGGAAAAAGCAGGCGTTTCCTCTGAACAGGCAAAAGCTGAAGTGGAGGCATTATCATCAGCTTTAGCAGAAGCGTTAGATTCTCAACTGACAACAAAAGCGGATTTGAATAAATTAGAAAAAGAATTAAAAAATGATATTAACCGACTAGAAAAAGAATTGATTGTTTTGAAATGGATGACAGGATTAGTTTTAGGTGGAATTATCACACTGGTAATGAAAGCCTTTTTTCCTGTTTGAAGCAAGAAAAAGCCCTGTCTTCGGATGGGGCTTTTTTGTTGGGGGGCGAAAGATTGAAAAGCAAGGGCTTTTGATTTTTAATGGTTTTCCCCCTTTGGCGGGGGAGCGGCGATAGCCGCAGGGGGAGGTGCTTTAAAGATTGAGGAGGAACAATGTTGCCATATTCAAAAACAACAAAACCGTTAGCGCGGGAATTGAGAAAAAATGAAACAGAAGCGGAAAAATTATTGTGGTCACGGATTCGCCGAAAACAAATTTTAGATGTGCAATTCAAACGTCAAAAACCGATAGGAAATTACATTGTGGATTTTTACGGTGTTGAGGCGAAGTTGGTGATTGAACTCGATGGCTCGCAACATTTTGAACCCCAAGCTGTTGCGTATGACTTAGAACGAACAAAATTTTTAGAATTGTTAGGCGTGAAAGTGATTCGATTTGATAACGCTCAAGTTTTTAACGAATTAGAAAATGTGTTAACTGTGATTTATGACGTGGTGAAATTGCGAATTTAAAGCCCTGTCCTGGTTGAGGATGGGGCTTTTTTGTTGGGGCATGATTTTGGTTTTCGGATTGGGGAGAAATGTTGTGACCGCCGAAGAATGGGAAGACAACTTTAAACTTTTGACATCCTCTCCACCCAAACTTGCTCTGGGTGGAGAATTTTGCATGACACGTTAAAACATCCAAACAATTTATTTTATGTTCATCCAATAATCGCACTCGCATCAGCTAAATAACTTTGAATACCTACCAAATTGATTGTTGCTGTTGTTGAATCGATATTCGTTCCTGACGTTTCACCATGTGCAATTTCAGTCCAAGTACCATCAGCATTGTCATCACGGAAAACCTCAAAATGATAACCTGTTGAATTTGGAGTAGCTTCAGTTTGAGTGACATAAGTAACATTATTTAGCGTCACTTTACTCAAAACAGCATTTTGATCCATTACAGGATGATGTGGATCATTGTTGACAGGCATTCCAGCTGTAATTGTTCCATCCGTGTTAAATGTAAATGTTTGTTGATGTAATGGTAAGGACGCATCAGTCGTTTTTGCCACTTGAATATCAAAATTTTCTACATATTTTCCATCACCATCGGTATCACCATAAATGCGTGTCGTTGCGAAGTGATTATCACTAGATGTCTGTGACACACTTAAAACCGCCTGAATACTTTGGTCGTTAAGACCAACAGTTGTTGTAAATGTAGATGTAGAAATGTCTAACGTCGTTGCTTTAATACTATCTGCGATACTCATACTTTGCACAGTTGATAAATCTGTACTAAATGTAAAATTGAAGTTGTGATTGAAATCATTTGGTGCAAAGGCTAGCGGCGGCATACCTTTTCCTAAATCAGAATGTGGCGCAGGCGCACCACCTTTACCATGACCCTCAGGACCATGGGGAGGTAATGCACTGTTTCCAGTAGCCGAATGTGCTGTATCGTTTAATGAACCGTGTTTTACATTTTGTTTAGATTTTGACATGACCAACTCCAAGTAATTTAAAAATATCTTTTCGTGGGAAAATATCCCACGAGGAAAATTCTACATGGGATATTTTCCCACGTCAACATTCTTTTGCTATACTTTACCCATGACTGAAATTTCCGACAAAATAGAAACCGCTTCAACTACGACAAGCGGTAATACAGCCCTTGTAGAAGCTATTCAACGCCTTCTACGTCCCTTAGTGCGCTTATTGTTAGCCAAACAAATTACATACACTTATCTAATCAGTTTATTAAAACCGCTGTTTGTAGATGTTGCGGTGACTGAATTTAAATTAGAAGGCAAACAACAAACAGATAGCCGTTTAAGTTTATTAACAGGCGTACATCGTAAAGACATTCGTCGTTTCCTTGACGAACCGCAAATTGATTTAACACCGCCAGCTAATGTATCTTTAGGGGCGCGATTGATAGCGCGTTGGAATGGTGAATCTGATTATTTAAATGAACAAGCATTACCAATGCCATTGCCAAGATTGATGCAAGCTGATGGCGCACCGTCATTTGAACGTCTAGTTAGTGAGGAATCAAAAGATATTCGTTCTCGTGCTGTTTTAGATGAATGGTTACGATTAGGTTTAGTCGAAATTGATTCAAACGATTTTATAAGTTTGCGGACAGGAGCTTTTATTCCTGAGCAAGGCTCTGAAGAAAAATTGTATTATTTAGGGCGAAATGTTCGTGACCACATCGAATCGGCTGTTCATAATGTACTTGATGAAAAACCACCGTTTTTAGAACGTAGTGTTTATTCCGATGGATTAAGTCCGCAAGCCATAGAAGAATTAGCACAAATGGCTGAAAATATGAGTATGGATGTATTGCGTGCCATTAACAAACGAGCGCAAGAACTCAAAAAAACCTCTTCAGGTAATCAAAAAAATCGTATGACACTTGGCGTTTATTTTTATACAGATGCAACCTTAGATAGGAAAAAAACGTAATGCAATTCGCTAAACTGACGAAATCAATTTGGTTAGTTCTGTTAGCAAATACGTTGGATGCGTTTGCTGAAGGAAATGTTTGCCAAGATAAATACTGGTTACAAAGCCCTATCGTAGAAGCAAAATCTAGCGATGGTAGCGGAATTGGCGGTACAGGTGTTTCGTTACCAGTTAAATCTGATGTATTAGCACAAAGAAATGGTGAAGGAGAATCAGGCATTGGTGGAACAGGAATTGTTGGTGTTATTTCAGGATTTGGTAGCATTTGTGTGAATGGTATTGAAATTCACTATGATTCAAAAATACCCATTGTTGAAGATGGCGTGCTAACTGATTTTAATCGATTGGCACTTGGACAAACTGTTTCTATTTTGGCTACATCGATAACTCAAAATTACTACGCGAAAGAAATTCATGTGTTACATGAAGTTCAAGGCGTTGTGGAATCAGTTGATTCTAATAACGGTGTTTTTAATGTTCTTGGTCAAACGGTTCATCTTCCAGAAAATTTGTTAGACAAAATAACCGTTGGCGATAATGTTGTGATTAGCGGTAATCGCTTAACAGATGGCAGTATTGAAGCCGCGCGTGTAGAAAAACACGATGTCATTAACCATGTCAGTTTGATAGGTACGTTAGAAGTTGACAATTCTTCGGGAAATTTCCGTATTGGCAATCAATCCATTGAATTTCCTAAAAATCACACCGATGTAAAAATTGGTGATGAAGTCAGGATTCAAGGCATTTTAAATGATAAAATTTTGCGAGTAGAAAAACTTGAACAGAATCCACGTTGGTCTTTTCCCGCACGAGTTGAGCAATTACTTTTACAAGGTTACGTCAGAGAAAGTACAAAAGCGCAAATCAATATAGATGGGGTAAAAATAAACGTAAAAGAAACAACGGATAAAACACCAAAAATAGGCGAACACACTGGAATTTGGGTGCATGAAAATGGAAAAGGACGAATGGTTTTTGACCATTTGGATACAGGAAACATGTTACCTGAACATAATCACCGAAACGGTTTTCATGATTCTTTGAAAAAAGAATCTATGTCATTTCAACCTAATTACGAACATGAACACGCAGAACACAATTCAGAATTCCGAGAATCCTCTGCGATGAAACCTGAAATCAATCATATTGATATGGATGATAAACCAACAATAATACATCCAGAAATCAATCATCCCGATATTGATAAACCAGCAGTGATGCAACAAGAAATCAATCATCCTGATATTGATAAACCAACAGTGATACGTCCAGAAATCAATCATCCCGATATTGATAAACCAGCAGTGATACGACCAGAAATCAATCGTCCTGATGTTCATGAACGTTCTGAACAGTTAAATCGTTAAAATTAAGTTAGCCACATCATGACTTTTAAATTTATCACTTATGTCGGATTGTGTTTTGTAATGTCTACTTCAATTTTATTTGCAAGTAATCGGCTAAGTATCGGAACGGCTGTTGATTTTAGTAGTGGTTATTATGGTGCAGAAGCGAAAACAGAAATGATTGCAACGATTGTTCAAGCAAAATACAACACAGACGATTTTTCTATTCGATTAGATTTACCGTATTTAACAATTTCAGGACCAAGCAACGTGACAACATCTTCCAGTTCAACTGTCATTCCAACTACCAGCACAAAATATCGTGAGAGTGAAGGTATTGGTGATGCCGTTTTGGGCGTTGTATATAACGCTTTTTATAATCCTGAATTTGCTTTTGCAATTGATGTCGGTTTCAAATTAAAAATGCCTACAGCAAGTCATCATGCTGGTTTAGGTACAGGTGAACCCGATGAAACGCTTCAAATATACACTTACAAAAGTTTAGATGATTTTACATTGATGCTAGGAGCTGGTTATAAATTTGTTGGTGAACCAACAAATACGCATTATCGAAATACCGCTAGTGTTTCTAGTGGAATAATTTACCAACTATCTAATCAATCTTCTATCGGAACAATGGTTGATTTTAGACAATCGGTTTTTTCAAAATTAAATAATCAAACCGAAGTCACGCTTTATGGTTCGCATAAATTCTTATCTTCTTGGCAAACGCAACTTTATCTTTACAAAGGATTAACAAACACTAGCCCTTCTTTTGGAGTTGGTGGTGTGCTCAGTTATCAATTCTAATCATTTTTTACGCAGCTAAATCATTGACACTCAAAATTGCTAATAAAATAGAAACAATAATTCCAGCAATCATAATTCCTAAAGAAATAATTAACGCTGGTTCAAGTAACGCTAACATTCGAGCAATGGATACACGCAATTGTTTGTCATAAATTGTCGCCACACGCAAAAGCATTTCTTCCAAATGCCCCGTTTCTTCTCCCATTTTTATCATTTGCATTGCCATTTTAGGGAAAATAGCTTTTTGATTCAGTGCATCAAACAACGTTTTTCCTTGTTTGATTTGGTCTTCTGTTTCGCTTAATGCAGCAGCGATAATTAAATTATCAACCGTATCTCGAACAATCGTAAATGCGGACAAAATCGACACGCCATTTCCTAATAACGTTCCTAATGTTCGTGTGATATTTGCAATTTCTTTATTCAAAACCATATCACCTACGAGTGGTAATTTTAACCACCGCCCATCCCATTTTTTTTTAGTTTCAGGGCTACCTAATTGAAAATTAAAATATGTCATGATGGATATGACACTTCCAATCACAAGCCACCAATAATGTTGTAACCAATTGGCTAAACCGACCACAATTTGTGTGGAAAGGGGTAATTCTTTTCCTGCACTCGCAAACATTTCACTAAATTGCGGCACAACAAACGTCAACATGACGAATAAAGACGCTAACGACATCACCAACAAAATCGCAGGATAAATTAACGCGGTGCTAACAGTCTCTTTTAATTCTTGCGAGCTTTCCAAATAGATTGCCATGCGGTTTAACACATTACCTAAATTGCCGCCTGCTTCCCCTGCTCTAATCATGTTCAAATAAAACTTCGTAAAAACGCCTGATTGCTGTTCCAACGCATCCGCCAATGAAACGCCACTTTTTACTTTTTCCAGTACGCGACCAATCAATTTATTCAAATTTTCGTTGTCATTGGCTAAATCCATTAAAACGACTAACGAACGATCTAAAGGCAAACCAGAATCTAAAAGCATTGCCAATTCACTGGTAAGTAAAACGATACTTTTATGGGATAACTTGTTTTGTGATGAATATAAATTTAGACCTAAAAATGTTTGACTTTTAGCGGGTTTGACACGGATGGGAATGAAGCCAATAGATTGTAATTGCTGAACGCAATTGGCTTCATTCTCGGCTTCAATTTCACCTTCTTCGATGTCGCCAACTGAATTAACAGCTTGATAATGAAACATTGTCATTTAGTTTTATTTTTCCGATTAGAAAGATTTTGAAAGCAAAATTGAATACATTGTAAAAAATTCAAAATAAAAAATTAAAGTAACTAAATTTTACGCCGATAACACGCACGAGTTTTGAATTTACAAACTTTATGCGACATAAAAAATTTAGTTGTTTTTTTATTTAAATATCTTTGAGCAATCCCGCTCAAGAGGCTTTTGGAGATAATATCATGGCACTCGTAATCAACACTAACCTTGGTTCAATCAACGGTCAACGTAACTTAAATGCTTCAGGCGCAGCACTTTCAACTGCAATGAACCGTTTGTCATCTGGTGTTCGTGTGAACAACGCGAAAGACGATGCGGCAGGTTTAGCAATCGCAGATCGTATGACTTCACAAGTTCGCGGTATGACTGTTGCTGTTCGTAACGCTAACGACGGTATTTCATTAACTCAAACCGCTGAGGGCGCATTGGGTTCATTGACAGATACTTTACAACGTATGCGTGATTTAGCTGTTCAATCATCAAGCACTGCTGGTGTTTCAGCTTCTGACCGTGACAAAATGAATACTGAATTCAAAGCATTAAACGACGAGTTAATTCGTGTTGTGCAAAACAGTGAATTCAACGGTAAAAAAGTCTTAAACGGCGATTTGGCTGGCGGTTTAAACATTCAAGTTGGTGCAACAACTGACATGAACAGTCGTATCAGCGTTTCTGTTTCTAACATGACAACTTTGTTGAACCCAGTAACAAAAGCAACATTAAGCCCAGCTTATCAACCAATCGATTCAACATTGGCTTCTACAATTGCTAACAATGCAACAACTGCAGCAGCTGATCCAAACTTAACAGCAGCAAACGCAGCAGCTAAATTGGCAAACGCAGCAGTTGTTGCGGCAAAAGCGGCAGCAGCTTCACCAAATGATGTTGCATTAGCAAGAGCGGCTTCTTTAGCAAACGTTGCAGCAGCTTCTGCTGTAAGTGCTTCATCACAAACAACACTTGCAACAACGACAACCAACCAAGGTTTAGGTTTAGTTTCTCAAGCATTTGTTGATGGCGTAACAGCTTCTGCAGCCGCTGATTTGGCTGCTACAACAGCAATTGGAACAACTGATGCAAACATTCAAGCTGCAACAACAACAGATTCAAGCCAAGCAGCTTCATTGTTAACAACAGCAACACAATTGGCAGCAGCAGCAACAGCAGACGTTTCATCTTCAGGTCAAAATGTTTTAGCAACGACAATGAATGCTTTGTCAGGCGATACATTATCAACCCCTGCAACAGCATTTGATAATGGAACAAATCAATACACAACTACCAACGTATTAAATGATGCGGTGAATAGAGCAATTAAATCGGGCAACGCATTTGGTTCAGATAGACAAGCTCAAAAAGTATTGGCTGGCTTGCAAATTGCCAAAGCTATCGCAGGTGCTTCTTATGTTGAAAACCCATTGATTACTGCAGCAGCGAATGCAACTGACCAAGCGTCTTTTGTAACAGGTAACAGCATGGTAATTGGTCTTTCAACACAAGCTGATTCTGTTGCTGCTGATTACGCATTATCTGCAATCAACTCTATCGATAAAGCAATTGCAGTAATCGACACAGAACGTTCTAACTTAGGTTCTACTCAAAACCGTTTCACAACTACAATTTCTAACTTGCAAAACGGTATTGAAAACCAATCTGCTGCAAAATCACGCATCATTGATGCTGACTTCGCACAAGAAACTGCAAACTTGAGCCGCGCTCAAATCTTGCAACAAGCTGGAACAGCAATGTTGGCGCAAGCTAACCAATCTGGTCAAAGCGTAATGACTTTGTTGAGATAAGGTTTTATACTGATAGCAAGCTGGTATCGTCTTAATGCTTTGATTTTACCAGCAAGTTTTAGTATTCCTATCAAATCCGCGTAAGGTAATTAAGTTGATCTTATGCGGAATTTACAAAATAGAGGGTGTCATGGAAACATCAATAAGTGCATCATCTGCTGCGGCGACAAATTATTTTGCATCTCAGACCAGCGCAACACATTCAGCAAATTCACAAAAAGAAAGTACGACCAAAATTATTGAAACAGCAGTCCAATCAGTGGCTGCGGCAAAAGAACCAACCACTCAAGAGTTGAAGGTTCTTGTCAATGATGGAAATCGATTACTAAAAGACGTGAACAGTAGTTTGCAGTTTCAAATAGATGATTCAACAAAACACGTTGTTGTAAAAATTGTTGATAGCAAAACAGGTGATGTAATTCGCCAAATTCCAACCGTTGAAATGTTAGATTTTATTCGTCACATGAAAGAGTTGGAAGGTAATGCAGGGGCTTTATTAAAAGCCGTAGCATAGTTAAATTTTTGAGAGAGGACGCGAGAGATGGCAGCGATTACAAGTGCAGTAGGTGTTGGTAGCGGCATCGATATTAACGGAACAGTTAGCCAATTAACAGCGGCTGAAGGCAAACCGCAACTTGACGCGATTGCGGCCAAACAGACTATTTCGCAAGCTAAACTCAGCGGATTAGGCACTTTAAAAGGTGCCTTGTCAGCCTTTCAAAATGCTGTAAATATGCTTAATAAAAGCAGCGCATTTGATTCACAAGTTGTGACATCAAGCGATGAAAAAGTATTAACAATTAAAGTTGATCCCAACGTTAAAACATCTTCACATACCATTAAAGTTAATTCTTTAGCACAACCACAGAAATCTGTTTCTACTGCTGAATTCAAAAGTAGTGATGTTGTAGCAGCAGGAACACTTGTTTTTAACGATGGT
Source organism: uncultured Pseudomonadota bacterium (assembly GCA_903904275.1). Lineage (GTDB taxonomy): Bacteria > Pseudomonadota > Gammaproteobacteria > Methylococcales > Methylomonadaceae > UBA10906. The sequence goes on along the minus strand of CAIVBX010000207.1, from coordinate 19,013 downwards.
CAAAATAATCCCAAATTTTCAGTTACTGTCACAGCGGGAGCAAATGACACGCTTGCTAGTGTTAGAGATGCAATCAACAAGGCACAAGGAAATAGCACTGTTATAGCAAGTATCATCAATGTAGACTCAAAAACCACACCTGGTACAACTATTTCTAAATTAGTTTTAACATCAAAAACACCTGGCGTTGCTAATTCTTTTAGCATTGATGGTTCGCTTGGTGATGCCCGATTTACGCTAAATGCGGACAACCCAACTAATTTCAACACCATTGCTGCTGTTGATACAAGTGTTAATATCGATGCACAAGCGGTGACAGCAAGCCCACAGCGTTCAGTCACTATGAAAGAATTTTCACCTAGTGATGTTATCGCACCTGGTACACTCACGTTTAAAGGTGCGTCAGGCATTGAATTGTTTTCAGTTGATATTAAAACAGGAGAAAACGATAAATTGTATTCTGCAATGGCAGCGATAAATAACGCGCCAGGAAATAATAGCATTGTGGCGAGTATTGCTAATGTTGAGTCTAAAACTAATCCTGGTACGATTGTTTCAAAATTAGTTTTTACTGCGAAACAACCTGGCACTGATAACAAATTTACCATTGATGCGTCACAAGGTGACATGCAATTAAATTTAGATTCATCTACCGTTAATGCTCAGAAATCCACTTTTACAACAGAATTCGGTGCATCTGATAAAGTTGCTCCAGGTACACTAAATTTTAAAGATTCCGCAGGGGTAGTGAAATTTTCAATTGATGTTGTCGCTGGTAGTACGACAACTGTTAATCAAGATGGCTCACCACTTGCGACAGACGCAAATGGCGACCCGATTCTAATTGACGATGCGGGTAATCCAATTCCAACCCAAACGATTACAACAACGGGAAATGACACATTAGAAAATGTACGCGATGCGATCAACTTTTCACCTGAAAACAAATTAGTTGTTGCAAGTATTGTGACGGCAGATTCAACAACAAATCCAGGCACGCCCGTTTCAAAATTGGTTTTAACAGCTTTAGCATCAGGTGGTGCTGGAAGTTTTAGTGTTGATGCCTCTGCTGGTGATACACGTTTGACACTTGATCCTACTGCAATTTTAAACTCTGATACGCCACCTAATTTTACCTCAACAACGACTGCTGCAACATTTGATACTGCTGCTGCAAGTAATGCTAATGATGGTGGTCAAACCGTAACCAGTTCTGCGAATGTCATTACTGATGCCATTCCTGGTACAACATTAACGTTATTATCAGAAGGCAGCGCAAAAATTGACTCGCACTCCGACACGACATCCGTATCAAAACCTATTAGCGCGTTTGTCGATGCTTACAACAAATTAAATGATTCACTGAAACAATTAACAAATTATGTTGGTCCTGGTAGTTCAAGTAATGGTCCATTGTTAGGCGATTCAAATGTTCAAACCATTATTTCTCAAATTAAACAAACAATAAACAGTCATGTAAGTTCAGCTGGCAACGTTAATTCATTGAATCAATTAGGAATTACATTTGATAAAACAGGTGTATTGTCTTTGGATAATACAAAATTGAATTCTGCATTATCCGCAGATTTGACATCGGTCACAGACTTATTTACATCGACAAATGGTGTTGCAACGCAATTGAATACAAAAATTTCACAATTTTTGGATTCAAAAGGTTCTTTAAGTACAGAACAAGACACATTAAACAAAACACTGACACAACTAACGGCTGACACAAACACTGTCAATACACGATTAGCTGCAACACAAAAACGATTGCAAGCGCAGTTTATCGCAATGGATACAGCAGTATCTCAGTTTAAAAATACGGGTACTTATTTAACTCAAGCACTCACTCCTAAAACAACTACCAATTAAGAGTAAATCATGGCAGCCGTAATGAATAATAGACGATACGCTAATCAATATGCCTCAGTTCACACGGAAAGTATTGTTGAGGACTCTTCACCTCACGCATTGATTCAAATGCTAATGGGAGGGTTTTTAATGCAAGTCAATGCTGCAAAAGGGGCTATTACACGCGGTAACTTTCAAGATAAAAGTATTCATATTTCACGAGCAATTTCAATTATCGGCGGTTTGATTGATGGTATTGATTTGGAAAATGGTGGAACAATTGCTGACAATTTAACTCGTCTTTATGAATATATAAATGCAAAATTATTCCAAGCGAGTGCTGAGAACAGTTTAGAAATTTTAGAAGAAGTTAGCGATTTGATGCGTTCAGTCAAAGAAGCATGGGACGCAATTCCAGAAGAATATCGTTAAAATGAGCGAATTTTTACAAGAATTAAATGCCTTCTCGTTAAAAATTACACAAGCTATTGAATTAAATGACTGGGAAAAACTTTCTGATATTTTGAAGCAACGACAAGCGCGTTTAGAAGAGTTGCTAAACGCACCGCTATCTGAAGAAGAACAGCTTACCATTCAAAGTGTTTTGGAATCCATTCAAGCAATGGATGACTTATTTATTCATTCTGTCCAATCAAAAAAAATTGAATTGCTCAAAGAATTCCAACATGTTGTACAAGGACAAAAAGGCATTAAAGCCTATTGCACCACCATCTCTCTCAATTAGACTGACGGTTTAATTTCTGGCTTATCCTCTTTATATTCAATCGGCATTATAGGAATCAATGATTTCGGTTGTAACCAATTATTCACTTCCACAAGGTTTTGCTCTGTAATCATTCCTACCGAACGCATAAACCGCGCCCTATTTTTAATGTAAGCATATTTTGCCTGTGATAGTTCGCGTTTCGCTTTAAATTCTTCTTGTTGTGCATTGAGAATATCAGTAACTGTTTTCACACCCAATTTGAAACCGTGTTCATTCGCTTCGCGCGATTTTGCCGCCGATGCTAACGCTTTTTCCGATGCAGCAATTCGACGCACACTCGCATTTGAACTTAAAAATGAATCACTCGTTTCTTTAATTAAAGCACGAACTTTTGATTCATTTTCATTTTTAGCTAAGGCTAATTTATGTTCCGATTCAAATAGTTGATGAATACTTACACCACCGTCAAAAATTGGCACTGTTAAGTTAATCGCACCAACTTGTGTGGCATATTGCGTTCCCAAATTTGAACTTTGATAACCCGTGTTCGTATCATAATAATTCAACTGCAAATCCACTTCAGGCAAAAATTTTGACTTCTGAACCGTGACATTATCATGCGCTGCTTCAATCGCTTTTAACTGCGCGGCTAAACTAGGATTTTCACTTTTAGCAACCTCAATCCATTGTTCTAAATGTCCATCAAGTGGCTTGTAATCGACATTTTCTTTCAATTTATACAAATCTGAAAAAGGGGTATTTGTTAGTTCTTTTAACGATTCTTTTGCAGTTACTACTATCGTTTCAGCTTCAATTTCGGAGGCTTTTAATTGATCTAAACGCGCTTCAACCTCATAAACATCGGTCACTTTTACCAATTGTTTTTCAAATTGTTTTTGCATTTGTTCTAAGCGTTTTGCCATCGCATTTTTTTCTGTTTGATAAAAATACAATTGATCTTCCGCTTCTAATACACCGAAGTATTTTTCAACCACTTTGTTCATCAATGTATGCTGAGCTGCCATATTTTCTGCACTATATTGTTCTTCAACGGTATTTGCACGCCGCCAATTCCAAAACTTGCCAAAATCAAAAATCGTTTGATTCAATGAAACATAGTAGCGAGTCCCTGTATAATTACTTGGATTCGGATAATTTTTTGTCGAAGGTCGTCCGTTATCTTGACTATTTTTTGACCAATTTGCACTACCACTGATTTGGGGTAACATTTGACCTAATGCTTCTTGTGTTTGTTCTTTCGTGATTTCGACATTTATCGCCGCTGCTTTTGCTTCAGGATCAGCTTCGACAGCTTGATGATAAATTGTCATCAAATCTTCCGAATACGCATTCGAGGCTTGTGTCAAAATAAGGCAGACAACTAACTGTTTTAATTTAAATTTATTCATAAATTAGTCTTCAATAAAAGCACGAGCAAAAGCATTCGTGATAGGTTGCATCAAGTATTCAAACACAGTACGTTCGCCTGTGTTAATCAATACTTCCGCAGGCATACCAGGCAATAATTCCATATTACCTAATTTGACGTAACTGTCTGGTGTAAGTTCAATTTTTGCATTGTAATAAGATTGCCCTGTACGTTCATCGGTGATTTTATCCGCAGACAAACCAATCAACTTACCAACCGTTTTCGGGACGAGAGCTTGTTTAAAAGCACTAAAACGAACTTCAGCCATCAATCCAATATGAACACGGTCAATATCCATTGGTGAAACACGCGCTTCAATGACTAATTCTTCACCCTGTGGCACAATGTCTAAAATGGGTCTACCTGGTGTAATCACACCACCAACTGTATAAATTGAAACGCCCATTACACGACCCGCAGCAGGCGATTTAATTTCAATTCGACTTACTTTATCAAGCGTTGCAGCAAGACGTTGATTCACGTCATAAAGTTGCGCTTGCACTTCACCAAATTTATCTGCAACTTCTTCTTGAAATTGCTTTTGAATTTGTAAAATTTGCAAACGGGTTTCACCGATTTGCATTTCGCTACTCGCAATTTCAGAACTCAATGACGAAATTTCGCCCGTTGTAGACGTTATACTACGTTCCATATCACGCAAACGCTGTTTATCCGCAAACCCTTCCGCTAACAATTCTTTTAAATCTTTTGCTTCTTCTGTGTAAGACGTATTCAAATGTTGCTTACTTGTTTTTTGACCTTGTAAACCTTGAATTCGTGAACTTAATTGACTAATACGTTGGTTTAAAACAGACACTTCGCCATCATGCGCGTTTTTACGCGCGTTGAAAATTTGATTTTCACCTTGTCGTGCTTCAACAATCCGCGAATCACTTAGATTTTGTAAATCTTTCGGATAAATAACCGAACCTAAACGGTCACGCTCTCCACTTAAACGTGCTACTTGTGCTGACAATGTAATTTGTTGACCTCGTAAAATTTCAGCTTGGGCTTTAATGTCAGTTCCGTCCAAAATCAATAACACATCACCTTCTTTAACTATGTCGCCATCTTTAACAATGAGTTCTTTTACAATGCCACCATCTAAATGTTGAACCGTTTTACTATGTGATTTAACTGTCACAAAACCTGGTGCGCTGGCAGCACTATCAATAGGTGCTAAATAACTCCAAACACCTAAAACACCAACAGTGCTGAGTAAAACCGCCATGCCAATTGCACGAATAGGCATATCATTTGTAACTAGCGATACATCAACTTCTTTTTTCGCCGTTTCTTTTTTTAAATCATTAGGGGAAATTTTTGCTGTTTCTACTTTCATGTCTGCCGCCTTAGTTAGCAATTGCAGCCGATTGAGCGGCTTGTGCTTGAGCTTGCTGTTGTTGCAAATGTGCAATGACTTGTTCTTTTGGTCCATAAACAGACACTAGACCATCATTCAAAATCAACAATTTATCTACATTTGCTAACACGTTATTTCGGTGTGTAATAACAATAACAGTCGCTTTTTTTTGTTTTAATCGTTGAATCGCGTTACCTAATGCAGCCTCTCCAACTTCATCTAAATTTGAGTTTGGTTCGTCTAAAACCACGATTTGTGGTTCATCGTACAATGCTCGTGCTAAACCAACCCGTTGACGTTGCCCACCTGATAAATTCCCGCCTGTTGCGCCAATCATCGTGTCGTAACCTTCGGGCAAATGCAAAATCAAATCATGAACATCTGCCATTTTCGCGGCATTAACCACTTTTTCAGGGTCAACTTCACCAAAACGCGCGATATTTTCGCTAATTGTGCCTTCAAATAATTCAATATCTTGCGGTAAATATCCAATATGAGGACCTAATTCGTCACGATTCCAAGTGAAAACGTCCGCACCATCCAAACGAATTTTCCCTTGATTACAAGGCCAGATGCCTAGTAATGCACGGGCAAAAGTCGATTTTCCTGCCCCACTTGGACCAATAACACCAACAACATCGCCTTTTTCAATGTTTAATGAAATGCCTTTCAAAACAGCTTGTTTTGCACCAGGTGGTGCAACAACAGCGGCTTCAAATTGAAAACTCCCTTCTGGTGCTGGCAAACTCATTCTTTCTGCATCAGCAGGAATTTGGCGCAACATGTCATTTAAACGTGCATATTGCCCACGAGCAGCAATAAATCCTTTCCATGAACCGATTACAATATCAATTGGCGCTAAAGCACGACCTAAAAGTACCGAACCACCAATCATTAAACCTGATGTGATTTCGTTTTCAATAACCAAATACGCACCAACTGCAAGAATTAACGATTGTGATGAAAGACGAATTAACTTTGATATTGCACTAATTAAACCTGCGCGTGAACTTGCTGTCGCTTGTAAAATTAAAACTTGATTTGTACCTTTTAACCAGCGCTTTTGAATGCTGCTCAACATTCCCATTGATTCGATAACTTCAGCATTGCGAAGATTTTTATTGACCAAACCACGTCCCGCCATCGCCAAATTATTCGCTTCACCAAGCATTTTGCTGGTCGCTTTTTCTTGAACAATAGCGACGATAATTAACAAAATTGCCGTACCAACTGCCATCCAGCCGTACATTGAATGGAATACAAACATCAACGCGATATAAATTGGCAACCAAGGTGCGTCGAAAAACGCAAATAAGCCGTTGCCTGTCATGAATTGACGTAACGCTGTTAAATCATCAAGTGGCTGAGATGAAGCACGTTGACCTCCTGTATAAAGAGCTTGTTTATAAGCAACTTTGAATAAACGTTCGTTCAATAAAGTTTCTAAACGGGTACTGACCCGAACCAAAATTTGTGAACGAACCCATTCTAACGTTCCCATCGTGATAAATAACACCATCATGATAAGCGTCAGCATAATCAGCGTTGAATGATTTCCCGTTGGCACAACGCGATCATAAAGTTGCAACATATAAATTGTTGGAACAAGTTGCAAAATGTTAATTACCAAACTAAAGCCCGCCGCTGAAATAAATGCACCTTTGCATAATTTGAGAGCTTCTTCTAAATCAGATTTTTGGAGTGTTTTCATGTGTAAGAAGTGAGAATTTACTTATAATTGTTGGCATTATTGCATATTTTATAAGCACTTTCATTAAGCGACCGCTTATAAAACAACGTTGTGTTATTACTCAAGATGGTGTGTATTGAGAAAAAAACAAGCGCAAAATTAAATTTACGTTTTTTAGAATTTGAGCAATAAATAAGCCAATCAATGACTCCAATTTAATTTATTTCGCAAAATTTCAAAAAAATCATGTCCTTCTGGATGCAAAATCCGAATTGGCAAAGGTTCTTTTTTAATCAAAATTTTGTCACTAATTAACACATCTGGAATTTCAATGTGGTCACAAGTTACAAGCGCGTTAATTTGTTTATTTTGACAAAAACTGATTTCAATCTCGGCATCATCATGAATCACAATCGGGCGATTCGATAACGTATGAGGATTAAGCGGCACTAAAACCAGCGCATTCAATGATGGGTACAAAATAGGACCGCCTGCCGATAAAGAATAAGCCGTTGAACCTGTTGGCGTGGCGATAATCAAACCATCTGAACGTTGTGAATTTAAAAACACACCGTCAATTTTGGTCATAATTTCAATCATACTTGGTGTAATCCAACGATGAATTGCCACTTCATTGACCGCCGTTTCTTCATGAATAATTTGCTTATTTCGGACAATTTTGGCGCGTAATAAATACCGTTTTTCTTCGCTAAAATTCCCCGATAACATTTGCGTTAAGGTTTCCACCAAAATATCGGAGGATATATCGACTAAAAATCCTAAACGCCCTAAATTCACACCAATTAACGGAATATCATTGGCAACAATGGCACGGGCGGCGGCTAGAAATGTGCCATCACCACCTAAAGCAATTACGACATCGCAATGTGCGCCTAATTCTGAAATCTGACACACTTGAACAGGGATATTTTGAACAAATTTCGCGCTATTTTCAGCAACAAAAACCTGATAATTTTGTGTAATTAAATACGCACAAAGCCGTGTTATCGTTTCAATAATGCCAGAATCACTAGGTTTGCCGATAATACCAATTGTTTGAAAAATTCGCTTCATTCAAAATCTCTTTGTCAAAAGTAAAAATTAACCTGCGACAGGTGGTGCTAAAACTGTTCGCGTGCCGTTTGATTCAGGTGAACTCACAACACCCGCGTTTTCCATGTCTTCAATCATTGACGCGGCGCGGTTATAACCAACTTTAAAACGACGTTGCACACTAGAAATTGAGGCTTTACGCGATTCAGTCACAAAACGCACCGCTTCATCATAAAGTGGGTCAGATTCTGAACCGCCACCGTAACTGTTTCCGCCACCAAAACTGTCGCTTGAATCGGAGCTTTCTTGCAAAATTTCTTTTAAATAATTGGTTGGCGCAGTTTGTTTTAAAAATTCCACCACGCGATGCACTTCGTGGTCATCCACAAACGCCCCGTGTGCGCGAATTGGAATACTTGTTCCCGAAGGCAAAAACAACATATCACCATTTCCCAAAAGTGTTTCTGCACCACCTTGGTCTAAAATTGTGCGGGAATCAATGCGTGATGAAACTTGAAACGAAATGCGTGTCGGTACATTCGCTTTAATCAACCCCGTTAAAACATCAACCGATGGGCGTTGTGTTGCCAAAATTAAATGAATCCCCGCAGCTCGGGCTTTTTGCGCTAAACGGGCAATCAATTCTTCCACTTTTTTGCCGACAATCATCATCATGTCCGCGAGTTCGTCGATAACGATTACGATGCTAGGCAATGTCGAAAGCGTCGGAAAATCTTCATCATCTTCAAGCGGATTTATCATTTGAAACATCGGGTCACGAATCGTTTCACCACGTTCTGCTGCATCTTCGATTACCTGATTAAACCCTGCTAAATTTCGCACGCCCATTTTTGACATCAATTTATAACGGCGTTCCATTTCACCTACTGCCCAACGTAGCGCGTTACTGGCTTCTTTCATGTCTGTCACAACAGGCGTGAGCAAATGTGGAATATCTTCATAAACGGATAATTCCAACATTTTCGGGTCAATCATAATTAAACGAACTTGGTCAGGATTTGCTTTGTAAAGCAAACTCAAAATCATCGTGTTAATGGCAACCGATTTACCTGAACCTGTTGTCCCTGCAACGAGCGCGTGTGGCATTTTTCCTAAATCGGCGCAAATCGGCACGCCAGCAATATCTTTTCCCATTGCAAGCGTGAGCATGGATTTTGATTTTTCAAACGCGGCGGATTTTAATAATTCGCGTAACGTGACCATTTCGCGTTCACGGTTGGGAATTTCTAAACCTACAACAGGTTTGCCAGGAATAATTTCGACAATTCGCACGCTAGTCACTGACAACGAACGCGCTAAATCTTTGGATAAACTACTAATTCGGCTAACTTTTACACCCGCTGCAAGTTGTAATTCAAAACGGGTAATCACAGGACCTGGATGAAAACCAACAACCGTCACGGCAACATTGAAATCCGCCAAAATCTCTTCCACAAGACGCGACATTTCTTCTAAATCGGTTTCTGAATATCCGACAACTTTCGTATCACGGTCATCGAGTAAATCTAACGTTGGTAATTTATTTTTCTTTGGATAAACAATCGCTTTTGGTTTTTTTTCAGCGACTTTTTTAATGGGTTTAGCTTCTGGCGTTGTAACTTTTTCAACTGCTTTTTCAGCTTGTTCAATTACTTCGGCTTTAACATGTTTAACAGTTTCAACCAATTTATCGAATTTTTTACTTAGCGGTGTTTTGGTTGTCTTATCGTTTTTTTCGGCTAAATCTAATTGCTCGGGTGCAGATTTTAGTTTGGATTTCTTTGAAGTTTTTTTTTCAGTGACAGGTTCTTCTAATTTGATTTCATCAAATTCTTTTTCAAAATCATATTCTGTTAGAGCTTCTTCTAATTTTTCTAATTTTTTTGTTTGAGATAAATTTTCTTTGTCTATAACAGGCTCAATTATTACATCTATGAATGGCATAACGGTGGATTTGGGTACGTTTTTGTGCAATATCTCTACAAGCATATTACCGATTAAAAAGCTGTATTTTCCAATAAAATCAAGTGTTAAAAGCAACGAAATTTCAGTCACCAAACGCAAACCAGCAAATAAAATAACTAATAAAAATAATGTTGCACCTGAACTACCAAATGCAATCGCTAAAAAATGTCCAACTTCTTCCCCTAAAATTCCTCCAGCATGTCGTGGCAATTCCATTCCAAGATGTAACAAATAAAAATTAAATAATGCGTCAGCAGAAATGATGGTTGTCATCGCACCCAGCCAATACAATGTCAACATAGAACGTGATTGTTCAGGGCGACGATTGCTGTAGGTTAAATAACCTTGCCAAACAATAATGAAAGGGAATGAATAGGCACAAAGCCCAAAAAAACTAAGCATAAAATCCGATAACCAAGCACCAAATAAACCACACGCATTTGAAATTTCTTGAATTGAACCGCTGTGTGTCCAACCTGCATCATCACTGTGGAATGTAATCAGTGAAATTAGAAAAAATAATGCACCTGCAATGACACTTAATAACGCGACTTCACGCAGACCTCGAAACGTTTTTTCTTCCATTACGGCTGACATAATTAAAATACTCGTCGTTTAAATTTAGTAAATAAAACATGATTATAGAATACTAACCGTAGTTTTTACATTAAATTCAAACACAAGCCAATAACTAACTTGAATTTTTAATGCGAGAAAATTGAATAACAGAAAGAAAAATTTGAAGATTTTTAGGCGGGGATTTTTAGAATCGGGAATTTTTTTGAGGACGACGCGCATCAACAAATCGGTCGCGCCAATAATTATTTTTTAAACTAGACACCATCACTTTTCCAGCGCGAGAACTGGGGGCGTGAATAAAATTGCTACCGTTTGTATAAATACCAACATGTGATACTGAATCTCCTGAAGTGTTAAAAAATACCAAATCACCAGAATGAATTTTGTCAGCTGGAACGGGCGTTAAAACGGCGGCCATTTCTTTGACAGTACGCGGTAATTCTACACCATCATGTTTATAAACATATTTTACAAAACCACTGCAATCGAAACCTTTTTCAGGTGACTCATTGCCGTAACTGTAAGGCGCACCTTGAAATTGCAACGCATAATCGACAACAGGCGCATTTTGACTGTGTTTTATAACAGGATGTGGTGCGATGGGTTCAGGCTTAATATCCATATCTCCCGCACAGCCCGACAAAATGGCAAAAGCGGCAGAAATAATCGTTAATTTAAACCACGTTAGGGTATTTTCTGATAAGAAATTAGGTAATTTTTTCACGACACAATCAAAACCAGTTAAGTTGAAAAATTGACGCTGCGGTATTAAAAACAACAGCGTCATACTTTAAAATCGCATCAAACATGAGCGCGAACATAATCCCGCGCAAAATTACGAATGGGTGCTTGATGTTGCTGAAACTCTTGGTACACATGATGTACGTCTAACGGCGTAATGTGAGCGTAAATCCCAAATCCCGTTTGGTTAATAAATTCGTCACTCAAGGCTTCAATAAAATTCCACCAAATTGAATCATTGGCTTTTTCTGGTTCCGTTTTCATAGTGGTTCACCTGTTTCAAAGAATAAAATCTATGTCATAAAATCGTCAGTACAAAACGCGAGGCTTAGGTTATGATTTAAAGGCGGTTCACCCGAACCTTTCACCTTGAAAACCTTTAACTTTTAAAAAAGCCATGTCCCTAAAAATCGCGCTTGTTCAAACTGACAGTTTAATCGGCAATGTTGCGGCTAACTTTAGCCGAATTGCTGAAATAATAACGAAAATAAAAAGCACTTTAGCTGTTGATTTAATTATCTTTTCAGAGCTTTCGACAACAGGATACCCGTCCGAAGATTTACTGTTTCGACGGGATTTTATTACTCAAGCCAATAACGCTCTTTTCGATTTAGCAAACATCGCGCCAGAAATTGGAATTGTTGTTGGTTTTCCAGAACTTAGCGAAGGAAAGTTGTACAACAGTGCAGCCGTTTTGTCGGAAGGCAGTATTTCTGCCATTTATCGCAAACAAAAACTGCCAAATTACGGCGTTTTTGACGAAAATCGTTACTTTTCTGCGGGTGAAAAACCGTGTGTTTTTGAGTTAAAAGGTCAATTTTTTGGCTTAACCATTTGTGAAGATGTTTGGCATTCGGACATCGTTCAAGCCACAAAATACGCGGGTGCAGAGATTTTATTAACGTTAAATGCTTCGCCGTTTTACGCAGGAAAACGCCCAAAACGGGAAGCTCTAATTTGCTCAAACGCAAAATTGGCACAAATCCCAATCGTTTATGTCAATGCCGTCGGTGGACAAGATGAATTGGTTTTTGACGGCGCATCATTTGTCACAAATTCTGACGGTGAAATCGTTTTTCACGCGCCTGAGTTTGAAGAACATTATGCGGTTATCGAATTTGAAAATAGTCAGCCATTACTTCCACCCTGCCCCATCAAAGAAAAAAATGACATCGCAACAATTTACAATGCGTTGATTTGTGGAACACGCGATTATGTTCGTAAAAACGGTTTTAAAGGCGCGATTTTAGGGTTATCAGGTGGAATTGATTCAGCGTTAGTTTTAGCGATTGCCGTTGATGCGCTGGGTTCTGAAAATGTTGAAGCTGTTTCATTACCGTCAAAATACACGCTTGATATGAGCAACGATGACGCGCAAATTCAAGCACAAATTATGGGTGTAAAATATCATCGTATTCCGATTGAACCTGCGGTGAAGGCTTTTACCGAAATGTTAGCTACAACTTTTGAAAACACGCCTACGGATACAACAGAAGAAAATATCCAAGCGCGTTGTCGTGGCGTTGTTTTAATGGCAATGTCGAATAAGCAAGGCAAATTGCTTTTAACAACAGGCAATAAAAGTGAAATGAGTGTTGGTTATGCAACGTTATATGGCGATATGTGTGGCGGTTTTGCACCGATTAAAGATGTGCTGAAATTACTTGTTTATGAATTGGCGCGTTATCGAAATTCACTTTCGCAAGTGATTCCTGAACGTGTTTTAATTCGTGCGCCATCGGCAGAATTATCGCCCAATCAAAAAGATTCCGATTCATTGCCAGCGTATGAAATTCTTGACCCTATTTTGGCGCGTTACGTTGAACAAGACCAATCAGCAGACGAAATTATTGCGGCGGGTTTTTCTTCCACAGATGTTAAACGTGTTATTTCATTGGTTGATAGAAGTGAATATAAACGTCGTCAATCTGCGGTTGGAATTAAAGTCAGTGAACGCGCTTTTGGACGTGACCGTCGTTATCCCATTACATCAGGATTTCGCGGTTAATTTTTATTTTTAACAAGAGAGAACATTATGAAACGTTTAAATTACATCGCGGCTTGTTTAGTCTTTTTCGCGCCATTCGTTCATGCCGAAAAATTGGGCGATATTTTGGTCAACAACACAGAAGCCATCAACAATGCACAAAAAATGTTAGAAAGCGGTAAACAATTCAAAACAGGTGAATTAACAAATTTATTAGTTAATCGTCTAGGCGTTACGCCACAACAAGCGGCTGGTGGCGCGGGTGCATTATTACAAATTGCAAAAACACGAATGAATCCTGATGAATTTTCAAAATTATCAACACAAGTTCCTGACGTTCAACAATTGTTGTCTGCCGTTCCTGCTTTAAAACCGCAATCAGGATTAGGCGGATTAGCAGGAAAATTGGCAGGTTTATCGGGTGATAATTCTATTGGAACAGCTTTAACCGCTGTTTCGATTTTTCAGCAACTCGGCATGAAACCAGAAACGATGCAAAAATTTGTGCCTGTCGTGATGGAATACATGAAAGGCAATACCAGCGGCGCAGCAGTCGAAGGATTAGGAAAAGTGCTTAGTCTGACAAACCGAAGCGAATAATTTTTGCAAAATCGGTAGCGTTTAAACTTGCGCTACCGACTAACGCGCCATCCACGCCAGCTAATTTCATCATGTCGCCAATGTTATCGGGTTTGACATTGCCGCCATACAAAATACGCACACGCGCCGCAATTTGTTCTCCATATAAATCCATTAACAAATTCCGAATAAAATCGTGAACTTCAGCAATTTGTTCAAGCGGTGCAGGTTTTGCGCCTTCACCAATTGCCCAAATTGGTTCATACGCAATAATTACTTCGGGCATCGTTGGACGTGCAACACCTTCCAAACCAATTCGCAATTGCCGATCTAATAATTTAAACGTTTCATGCGCGTCACGCGCTTCTCGGTTTTCGCCACAACACAAAATAACTTGCAAACCATTTCGTAAAGCGGCTTGAACTTTGCGTTGAATCGCATCATCACTTTCGCCTGCACGTTCATTTAATTCATTTTCTAAAAATGTTGCTAAACCTTTCAGTACCTCATGATTTTTTTCATGCAACAAATGCTCAATTGTTGCTAACACTTGCGGTTCGATATTTTCACGTTGTTTTAAACGCGCTAAGGTGTGAGTTAAAAATTCTTTCGATAATCGACGCGCCACGCTTGAACTAAATCCAAAGTATTTTCCTAAATTTGCACGTCTATCAGAATGCCCAACAATGACACGGTCAACACCAATCGCAGCCAACATATCAGCTGAAATTTCGCCTGTAAACGCGCCTTTAGATTCAAAAAAAGTATCTTGTGCTAATAAAAAAACATTTCGTCCAATGCCATATTCTCGACGCAAAAAATCAGGTTCAATATAATCTGCTAACGTCGATAAACCCGTAAATGGTGGCGCGAATCCCATATCAACGTCTTTAATATCGTGACAAAAATCAAAAATTCGCGCGGCTAATGCTACGCCAGCACGCGGGATTAAATTCATCTTCCAATTTCCTGCTAAAAATGGACGAATAGCACTGGGGTCGCCTATTTCGGCTGGAATTTTTCGCCATTGATTAGCCGTACGTTGGCGGTAATAATTGCGATAAGGTGTTTCATTATTCATTGCACTCTCCTTTTTCAAATTTACAAAAATCTTAGATGCTACAATGTTGCTACAAATTTACTCATTTTAGGAAATTAAAAATGACCATTAACACGACAGAATTTAAACAAGCAATGCAATTATGGGCAAGTGGCGTAACCGTAATTACCACACAATCAGAAAAACATGGTTTGCAAGGCATGACAGTTAGCGCATTTTCGAGCGTATCCGCAGAACCTGCTTTAATTTTATGCTGTTTAAATGGAACAGCTGAAACGCTTAGCGGGATTGATGAGAGCCAATTTTTTGCTGTAAATATATTAACTTGCACTCAAGAAACAACCTCAAATCAATTTGCAGGCGGTGCTAGTCAAGAAAAACGTTTTGCAAATAATCCATGGCACATTGCTCAAACTGGCGCACCGTTATTAACAGAAAGTTTAATGTCACTAGATTGCAAATTTGTTGAAAAATTTCAAACAGGTTCACATTGGATTGTAATTGGTGAAGTCCAAACGGCTGAAATTCGTAATGGTGAACCATTGCTTTATTATCGCGCGGGTTATCGCCAATTAGCTGAAATTTGAAAATATGGCGTTTGTTATCAAACGCCGTAATTTAAAACTAAACCAATAAAAACAACCAATCCAAACCAGTTATTATTCAAAAATGCTTTAAAACACGCGCTTTTTTCACGATGAAAAATCAATTTTTGTTGATAAATCGAAAATCCAGCCGCAACAATTAAACTTAAATGATAAAAACCACCTAAATTTTGCATTTGTCCAACGGAAAACAATAAAAGCAAAATCATGATTTGCAACGCGCCCATAATCTGACGGTCGTAATTTCCAAATAAAATTGCTGTCGATTTCACACCGATTTTTAAATCATCATCTTTATCAACCATCGCATACATCGTGTCATAAACCAACGCCCACAAAATCACTGCTAAATATAAAATCCACGCAACGGTTGGAATTTCGTTTAATTGCGCCGCAAACGACATCGGCACTGCCCAACCAAATGCCACGCCTAAATACGCCTGTGGTAAATGTGTGTAACGTTTCATAAACGGATAACTTGCCGCTAAAAATGCCCCAACAAATGACAACAAAATCGTAAATGTATTCAGCAATAAAACTAATCCAAACGCGAAAAAACATAAAACGACGAAAAAGATTAACGCTTCTTTTGGCGTGACATTTCCTGCTGCAATGGGACGTTGTTTTGTACGTTCAACGTGCGGGTCAAAATCGCGGTCGGCGTAATCGTTAATCACACAACCTGCTGCTCGCATCACAATAACACCTAATGTAATTACTATTAAAACAGTTAAATTTGGCTTTCCATCACTTGCAATCCATAACGCCCAAAGTGCAGGATACAAAAGAATTAACGTGCCAATTGGTTTGTCAAAACGGGCTAAAAGCCAAAAATGTCGGGCGCGATTCATGATTGATTTTCAAGGTGGCGATTTTTCAAAATAACGTAATGCTCTGCTGAATAACGCAAAAATTCTTTTTCATTTTCAGTTAACGCGCGGCTTTGTTTGGCAGGTGAACCAACGTACAAATAACCACTTTCAAGTTTCTTATTTGGTGGAACGAGCGAACCCGCGCCGAGCATCACATAATCTTCTAAAACCGCGTCATCCATAATAATTGCGCCGATTCCAATTAAACAATAATTCCCAACTGTGCAACCATGAATCACGGCACGATGTCCAATCGTGACGCTTTTTCCAATGTTTAACGGATGCCCAACTTCTGAAAATTTACCTTGATGTGAAACGTGCAAAATCGCACCATCTTGCACATTGGTATTTTCGCCAACTGTGATTTTTTCGACATCGCCACGAATTACCGCTGTGGGGAAAACAGACACGTTATCAGCCAACATGACCGCACCAATCACAACCGCACTTTCATCAATATAAACATCTTTGCCAAGTTGTGGCGATTGATTATTAAAACTTCGTAGCGTCATATTTTTGTTTCCTTTTTGAATGAACCTGACTATTGAATTGAACGTTGCTAAAATGAACGAACGTTATAAAAATTTAACTTTGAAACTCAAAAAATTATGAACAAAGGCAATCTTTACATTATTTCTGCGCCATCGGGTGCAGGTAAAACCAGTTTAGTAAAAAAACTCATTGCTCAAGTCGGTAATCTTATTGTATCGGTATCACACACAACGCGCCAAACCCGTAAAGGTGAAATTGACGGCAAAGATTATTTTTTTGTCGATGTTGAACAATTTAAAACAATGCAG
This sequence comes from uncultured Pseudomonadota bacterium, assembly GCA_903904275.1. Classification (GTDB taxonomy): domain Bacteria; phylum Pseudomonadota; class Gammaproteobacteria; order Methylococcales; family Methylomonadaceae; genus UBA10906. The sequence continues at coordinate 1,706 of CAIVBX010000207.1, read as the reverse complement.
GCAAATTCAGCTTTTTTAGAATGCGCTCAAGTTTTCGATAATTTTTACGGTACAGCACAACAAACGGTTGAAGATAATTTAGAAAACGGCATTGATGTTATTTTGGAAATTGATTGGCAAGGCGCACAACAAGTGCGTAAATTGATTCCAGCGAGTATTTCAATTTGTGTTTTACCGCCTTCAATTGAAACATTGCGAGAACGCTTAGAATCGAGAGGTAAAGATGATGCCGAAATTATCGCACGTCGAATGCGGGATGCGGTGACGGAAATGAGCCATTATCCTGAATTTGATTATTTGGTTGTCAACGATGATTTCAATTTGGCATTAAATGAATTAAAAAGTATCGTGATTGCAAATCGCCTTGTTCAAGCACGCCAATCACACAAGTTGGAAACGTTGTTGACAAGTTTATTGGTGTGATACGAATTAACACAATTGTTGGACACAAAAAAATCCGCCTATTTTTTAAAAATTAGACGGATTTTTTATTGTCGATTAAATCGAAAATCTTACGAAAGCGCACTCATGTTTGCTTTCGCGATTTCTGCGATTTTACCGAATGCGTCAATATCACGAACTGCAATATCAGCTAAGACTTTACGATCGATTTTCACGTTTGCTTTCGTCAAACCGTTGATTAAACGGCTGTAGGAAATTCCGAACATCCGCGATGCCGCGTTGATACGCACAATCCATAATGCACGGAATTGACGTTTTCTTTGTTTGCGATCGCGGTACGCATATTGACCTGCTTTGATTACCGCTTGTTTTGCAACGCGATAAACGCGGCTTCTTGCGCCGTAATAACCTTTTGCTTGTTTAAGAATTTTTTTGTGTCTTGCTCTGGCGGTAACGCCACGTTTTACTCTAGGCATGATTTATCTCCGATTATTAAAGGTAAGGAATCATGCGGTTTGCCATGCGTAAATCTGAAGCGTGTACATGGTTTGGCGAGCGCAATTGTCTTTTTCTTTTGGTTGTTTTTTTCGTCAAAATATGACGACGGTGTGAATGACCACACTTAATACCGCCGTTGCCCGTACGCTTGAAGCGTTTCGCGGCACCGCGATTAGTTTTAATTTTTGGCATTTGTTTTCTCCAAAATAAGTTAAAAATGTCCCTTCAAAAAAGTTCGCAAAGGCAAAATGCAAGGCACTAAGCAAAACAAAAGTCGCACTTCCTGTGCGACTTGTACAACTATTTTTTCTTTTTCGGCGCAAGAACCATCACCATTTGCCGACCTTCCATTTTCGGAAATTGTTCGACTACGGCTAATTCTTCCAAATCTTTTTCGATGCGTTTTAAAACGTCCATGCCCAATTCTTTGTGTGCCATTTCACGACCACGATAACGCAACGTAATTTTGGTTTTGTCGCCTTCATTTAAGAATTTAACCAAATTTTTCATCTTAACTTGATAATCGCCTTCGTCCGTTCCAGGTCTGAATTTGATTTCTTTAATCTGAATTTGTTTTTGATTTTTCTTAGCAATAGCTAGTTTTTTACTTTGCTCAAACTGGAATTTGCCATAGTTCATAATTTTACAAACTGGCGGATCCGCGTTCGGCGAAATTTAATCTAAATCTAAATCCGCGTCGTAAGCGATTTTCTTCGCTTCGTCTAACGGAATAATGCCAAGCGACTCACCGTCTGCGCCTGTTACACGAACCCGACGAGCGGTAATCATGTCATTTAAGCGCGTTT